>JAEWKL010000901.1 GCA_023386115.1 Pseudomonadota bacterium | reverse complement strand
CCCTGGAGCGGGTCCGCGACCCGGTGCGCCTGCGTGACGCGGTCGAGCATTTCCTGGTGCTGGACGCGCGCCGCGGCCCCGGCAGCCTGCTCGCCGACCCTGCGGCGGCGACGGCGTTCCGGGTGGTGACCCGGCGGTTCGCCCATCGGCGGCAGGCCTGCGTCGATCTGGTACGGCGGGACGGGGAGGTGGTCGCGGCGGCCGTCCATCTCGCGACCGGGCGGCACGACACGATCTGGCGTCAGGCCGGCCTCTGCCTGGCCCAGGGGGCGCTGCCTGCGCCGGCGCTCGGCCGCATCGAGGCGGTGGTCACGGTCGAGGCGGACGGCGTCGCCCGGCCGAAGTCGGAGCCGACGGGATTGCGCCGCCTGATGCGCCTGCGGGCCTGAAGGCCCCGCAGGATTCCGAAGGGCTATTCGTCCTCGCCGAAGCGGTTGGCGAGGAGGGCGGTGATCGCCTCCATGCAGGAATCCTGGTCGGGACCGAGCGCCGTGACGCGGATGCTGGTTCCCTGCGCGGCCCCGAGGGTGAGCAGGCCCATGATCGAGCGCCCGCCCACCGTCTCGCCGCCCCGGCTCACGGTGACCTCCGACCCGAATTTCTCCACCGTCTGGACGAACTTGGCGGAGGCCCGGGCGTGCAGGCCGCGGCGGTTGATGATCGGCAGGTCGCGGGCGCTGGCGCCCTCAGGGATCGGCGGCAGCTCGCCGTCCTGGTCGTCTGTGTCGGAAAAGGGGCTCATCGATCGGGGCACCTGCTCGGAGCCGGTTCGGACCTGCCTCGCGGTCGTCCGGCTCTCGCGCGCATCATCGGGAAACGGCCGGTTACGGTAACCGGGCGTCCGCAGAAAGCTAGAGCGGATGGTGCGGGAATCGAGGGCGCGACGCCGCCCGGCCGGCCTATTTGCCGGCGAGCACCCGCGACGCGACGTTGATGTATTTGCGCCCCGCCTCCTGGGCGTGGAGCACCGCCTCGCCCAGGGATTCCTCGTCGCGCACGCTGGCGAGCTTGATCAGCATCGGCAGGTTGATGCCGGCGACCACCTCGACCGAGCCACCATTCATGCAGGAGAGCGCGAGGTTCGAGGGCGTGCCCCCGAACATGTCGGTCAGCACGACGACGCCCTCGCCGGAATTCACCCGGCACACCGCCGACATGATGTCCTTGCGACGGACCTCCATGTCGTCCTCGGGGCCGATGGTGATCGTCTCGAGCTGCTCCTGCGGCCCGACGACGTGCTCCAGCGCGGCCTTGAATTCCGTCGCGAGCAGGCCGTGGGTGACGAGCACCATTCCAATCATCGACACGAGTTCCGACGCCCCGTTGGAGCCGAGCCGCCATTTTGTGCAGCGCAAAGGCGAGCGCAAGAGCAATGCGGCGAAATCCGCATCATTCAGTCATCATCATGACACGGAGGCGGCGCCAACGCCACAACACCGTTGCGGCCCGGCCCGGGTCCGGCATCAGGACCATCCTGGGCAAAGGCACCTCCCGGAGATGAATCGTCTCCGCCCCCTCCTCGGGCATTCGCGGGGCGCTCCCCTCGAGGTCGACGACGAGGCGCAGGACCGCCGAAGGCACCGTGGCGTCAACGGGTTGCAGGCCGAGGCCGCGGATCTCCAGGAGCCCGGCCAGGGCCGGGTGCGGGGTCGCGACGAGGCGGCCGTGCCGCGGCGTCAGGGTCACGCGGTCGTCGCCGACGAGGGCGGCGAAGACGCCCGAGATAGCGCCGAGCCCCAGGAGATCACGCACCAGGGTCGATTTGCCGCTCCCCGCCGGACCGCGGATGAGAATTCCGTCCTCGCCCAGCACCACGCAGCTGGCGTGAACAGCGCCCATGATCCGACCCCTTGCGTCAGCGGCTCTGGGCCGGGATGCGGACGATGAAGCGGGCACCCAGCACTGCCGGCTCGCCGTCCTCGCCGAGCGGCCCGAGGCGGTTCTCGGCCCGGATCGTGCCGCGATGGGCCTGCACGATCTGGCGCGAGATCGAGAGGCCGAGGCCCGAATTCTGTCCGAAGCCCTGTTCCGGCCGGTCGGTGTAGAAGCGCTCGAAGATCCGCTCGAGGGCATGGGGCGGAATGCCCGGTCCGTCATCCTCCACGGTGAGCTCGACGGCGTTGCGCCGGCGCCGAAGGGTCACCCGCACGCTGGCGCCCTTCGGCGAGAACGAGCGGGCATTGTCGAGCAGGTTGTTGACCACCTGGCCGAGCCGGCTGTCGTGGCCGAGGATCGCGAACGGGTCCTCGATGCCCGCCGGCGCCGGCTCGACCGTCAGGTCGATGGCGGCGTCGCCCCTACGCCGGCGCTCGTTGGCCACCGACACCACGGTGGTGATGAGCTTCTTCAGGTCGACGCGGCCCGCCTCGGCCCGGGCCAGCTCGGCGTCGAGGCGCGAGGCGTCGGCGATGTCGCTGATCAGCCGGTCGAGGCGCTTCACGTCGTGCTGGATCACCTGCATCAGCCGGCCGCGCGATTCGTCGGTCTTGGCCAGCGGCAGGGTCTCGACGGCGCTGCGCAGCGAGGTGAGGGGGTTCTTCAGCTCGTGCGAGACGTCGGCGGCGAAATTCTCGATCGCGTCGAGGCGGCGGTAGAGCGCCTGGGTCATGTCGCGCAAAGCCCCCGAGAGGTGGCCGATCTCGTCGGTGCGCCGGGTGAAGTCGGGAATCTCCTGACGCGACTTGATGCCGGTCCGTACCCGCTCGGCGGCCTCCGCCAGCCGCCCGACCGGGCCGACGATCTGGCCGGCGACCAGCATCGACAGCACCACCATCACGAGGGCGGCGATGATGAACACCTGCAGCAGCGAGAAGCGCTCCGCCGCGATGATCTTGTCGATGTCGCCCTCCTGGGTCGAGAGCAGGAGGGCGCCCCGGACGGTGCGGCCGCGCTGGATCGGCACCGCCACCGACACGATGGTCTCGCCCGGGCCGTTGCGGCGCACCAGCGTGCCGCGAGCGCCAGCCAGCGCGCGCTGCACCTCCGGCAGGGTGCGCCCGTCGGCCGGGCCCGGCTCGTCGGCGGACGAGGGGCGCCCGAGACCCGGCACATGGGCGCGCAGGGCGTTCCAGGCCTGCTCGATCAGGCTTAGGGACTCCTTGCGCGTCGGGGGCGGGTCGCGGCTGAGGTCGCCCCGGATGTAGAGGCCGCGCGAATCGATCAGCATCGTGCCGTCCCGGTCATAGACCCGGGCGCGGGTGCCGGTCGGCGTGATCAGGCGGCGCAGGAGCGGGGCCACCCGCTCCGGGTTGAGGGAGAATTCGAGCCCCGACGGGGTCTCGTCGCTGAAGGCGCCGCCCTCGCCGGCCTGGAGCTGAAGCAGGCGGTCGGGATCGATGGTGATCGCGTCGGTATCGACGGTCGCCGAGGCCGCGATGGCGCCGGCGATGATGTCGCCCTGCGTGAGCAGGCTCTGCACCCGGGCCTCGATCAGCCCCTGGCGGAACTGGTTGAGGTAGAGGAAGCCGAGGAGCAGCGCGATCAGCCCGGCGAGGTTCAGGACCACGATGCGCCGGGTCAGGCTCGAGGCGAAGCGCTGCGCGACCCAGCGCCGGACCGTCCGCAGGCCGAACGGCTCGCGCGTGGCCTCCGCATCCGGGTCGATCTCGCTCGACGGCTTCGGGCCTGAGCCGCCGAGGAAGCGGCGCTTGACCGATCCCCTGCTGGCAAGCAGGCGGCGCACGGCGCCGAGAGCCGATCCGTCGCTCACGCGGGCCAATCTCTGGAAGCCAGGTCTCTGAAATCGAAGTCGCTGACGGTCAAGTGTCTTACATTTCCTTGAAGCGGTAGCCGACGCCGTACAGCGTCTCGATCATGTCGAAGCTGTTGTCGGTCACCTTGAACTTCTTACGCAGGCGCTTGATGTGGCTGTCGATGGTGCGGTCGTCGACGTAGACCTGGTCGTCGTAGGCCGCATCCATCAGGGCGTTGCGGCTCTTCACGACGCCGGGGCGCTGGGCGAGCGCCTGCAGGATCAGGAACTCGGTCACGGTCAGCGTCACCGGCTCGCCCTTCCAGGTGCAGGTGTGGCGCTCCGGGTCCATCATCAGCTGGCCGCGCTCCAGCGAGCGGGCGGCCGCCGCCTCCGCCTCGCGGGCCGAGGCGCCGGGCCCGGCCTCCTTGGCGGCGAAGCGGCGCAGGACGGCCTTGACCCGCTCGACCAGGAGGCGCTGCGAGAACGGCTTCCGGATGAAGTCGTCGGCGCCCATCTTCAGGCCGAACAGCTCGTCGATCTCCTCGTCCTTCGAGGTCAGGAAGATCACCGGCAGGTCGGATTTCTGGCGCAGGCGGCGCAAGAGCTCCATCCCGTCCATGCGCGGCATCTTGATGTCGAAGATCGCGAGGTCGGGCGGCGAGTGCTTCAGCCCGTCGAGGGCGGAGGCGCCGTCGGTATAGGTCTGGATCCGGTAGCCCTCGGTCTCCAGGGCGATCGACACGGAGGTCAGGATGTTGCGGTCGTCATCGACGAGGGCGATGGTCGGCATGGGCATTCCCTGGGGCGCGGGCGTCGCCCGCAGGACGCACCGGCCCTGCTGAACGCTACCCGACTGGACCCGGTTCCGGGGCAGATCTCGGGTGACGCGGCCCCGGTCCTCAATAAAGGCTGGACAGTGGCCGCGACGCCACGATTTGGACTCCCTTAAGGCCATCCCGCCGAAAAAGCGAGCACCCGTGGCGAGACCGCCACAGACAAGGTCGAGTCCGGAGGCGCGAGCCGCGGCGTCGCGCGGCCTGGACGGGTCTGCGCGACAGCGCCAAGGTAGAGCACGACGCGCGCGGGGCGAGGGGGCGAGGGCATGGCGGAGGGAGAGAGGAAGCAGGCGGCGCCGCTGCCCGCCGCCGAGGCGCCGTTCGATGCCGTCGGCCTCGCCAAGTCCTTGCTGCGAAAAGTGCGCTCCGGCGCTCTCGCGACCCTGGAGCGGGAGGGCGGCGCGCCCTTCGCGTCGCTCGTCACCGTGGCGACGGATCTCGACGGGAAGCCGCTCCTGCTGCTCTCACGTCTCTCGGCCCATACCCTCAACCTGGAGGCGGATCCGCGCGGCTCGCTGCTGCTCAGCTCCGGCGGCAAGGGCGACCCGCTCGCCCATCCGCGCCTCACCGTGACCGGGACCGCCCAGCGCAGCGACGAGGCGCGGGTGCGGTCCCGCTTCCTCGCCCGCCATCCGAAGGCGGCGCTCTACGCCGATTTCCCGGACTTCGCGTTCTTCCGCCTCGAGGTCCGGGCCGGCCACCTCAATGGCGGCTTCGCGAAGGCGGCGACGCTGAAGCCGGACGAACTCCTCACGGACCTGTCCGGTTTGGAGGCCCTCGCCGAGTCCGAGCCCGGCGCCGTCGCCCACATGAACGAGGACCATGCCGATGCCGTGGCGCTCTACGCCACGCGGCTCGCCGAGGAGGAGCCGGGGCCGTGGCGGCTGACCGGCTTCGATCCGGAGGGCCTGGACCTGATGGCCGGCGACCGCACCGCCCGGGTCGCATTCCCGGAGCGATTGGCCAGTCCTGCCGCCTTGCGTCCCGTCCTCGTGGCGATGGCGGCCAAGGCGCGGGCTGTCCCCAACTCATGACACAAAGTCGAGCTTGTCACGGCGACGCGACGCGAATTCGATTGAACCGTGAAGTTTCGCCACCTACTAAAGCAGCCCACCGAGGTTCCTTGATCGGCCTCGGCGCGGGGGCGAGCGGCCTGCTAGGACAGACACGGTCGCCGCGCCGGACGCGTGGGTGAAGTCAATCGGCCCGATCCGGACCGGCAGACGGCCGGGTTATCCACGGTCGGCGCCAGGAGGAACAGGCGTGAACGACATCGGCGTATTCAACGAGGCGTTCGGCGCCGGCAAGATCGGCTTCCGCAACCTCAAACGCGTCAACTGGAACCTGGAGGCCCCGAGCCTCTACGAGCACGCGCTCCAGCGCGGCGAGGCGCAGCTGGCCGCCGGCGGCGCCCTGGTCGCCGAGACCGGCATCCATACCGGCCGCTCGCCCAAGGACAAGTTCGTGGTCCGCGACGCGGACACTGAGAACGAGGTGTGGTGGGAGAACAACGGCGGCATCACCCGGCCCCAGTTCGAGACCCTGCTGGAGGACTTCCTCGCCCATGCCGAAGGCAAGGAGCTCTTCGCCCAGGATCTCGTCGGCGGCGCCGAGGTCGGCCACCGGGTGCGGACCCGCGTGTTCACCGAGTATGCCTGGCACTCGCTGTTCATCCGCAATCTGCTGATCCGCCCCGAGCGCGAGGCGCTCGCCGGCTTCGAGCCGGAGCTGACCATCATCGACCTGCCGAGCTTCCGCGCCGACCCGGCCCGGCACGGCTGCCGCAGCGAGACCGTCATCGCGGTCGATTTCACGCGCAAGATCGTGCTGATCGGCGGCACCTCTTATGCCGGCGAGATGAAGAAGTCGGTCTTCACATACCTCAATTATGTGCTCCCCAGAGCGGGCGTGATGCCGATGCACTGCTCGGCCAATGTCGGCCACGACGGTGACTCGGCCCTGTTCTTCGGCCTGTCGGGCACCGGCAAGACCACCCTGTCCTCCGATCCGAACCGCGTGCTGCTCGGCGACGACGAGCACGGCTGGAGCCCGAAGGGCATCTTCAACTTCGAGGGCGGCTGCTACGCCAAGACCATCCGGCTGTCGCGGGAGGCCGAGCCCGAGATCTACTCCACCACCGAGCGCTTCGGCACCGTGATGGAGAACGTCGTCATCGATCCCATCACCCGCCAGCCGGACTTCGACGACGCCTCGCGCACCGAGAACACCCGCTGCGCCTACCCGCTGCCCTTCATCAGCAACTCGAGCGCCACCGGCCAGGCCGGGCACCCGAAGAACATCGTCATGCTGACCTGCGACGCCTTCGGGGTGCTGCCCCCGATCGCCAAGCTGACCGGCGCCGAGGCGATGTACCACTTCCTCTCGGGCTACACCGCCAAGGTGGCCGGCACCGAGAAGGGGCTGAAGGGCCCGGAGGCGACCTTCTCGACCTGCTTCGGCGCGCCGTTCATGCCGCGTCACCCCTCGGTCTACGGCAACCTGCTGCGCGACCTGATCGCCCGTCACCACGTCGATTGCTGGCTGGTCAATACCGGCTGGACCGGCGGCGGCGTCGGTGTCGGCCGGCGCATGCCGATCCGGGTCACCCGCCGGCTGCTAACCGCGGCCCTCGATGGCTCGCTCGCGAAGGCCGATTTCCGCCGCGATCCGTATTTCGGCTTCGCGGTCCCGACTTCGGTGCCGGGCGTCGAGCCGCATATCCTGTACCCGGTCAAGACCTGGCAGGACAAGGCCGCCTTCGCCGAGACGGCCAAGAGCCTGGTCGAGATGTTCCAGAGCAACTTCAAGCGCTTCGAGGCCCATGTCGACGCCGACGTGCGGGCTGCCGAGCCGACCATGTCGATCGCGGCGTAACGCGCGCGAGCGGTCACCAGAGGGCCCCTCTCCCCGGAGAGGGGCCCTTTTTCGTTGTACAAGCTCAAACGAAGAAATCTGAAGGGAGGAGCGGCCGATGATGGTGCTCGTCGTCGGTGCCGGCGTGGTCGGCCTCGCGATCGGTCGGGAGCTGGCCCTGCGCGGCCACGAGGTGATCGTGGCGGAAGCGGAGGGCGGCATCGGGACCGGCGTGTCCTCGCGCAATTCCGAGGTGATCCATGCCGGGATGTACTACCCGACGGGCTCGTCACGGGCGCGCCACTGCGTCGAGGGCCGGCGCCGGCTCTACGCCTTCTGCCAGAGCCACGGGGTGCCCCACGCCAAGATCGGCAAGCTGATCGTCGCGGCGACCGAGCCCGAGGGCGCCAAGATCGCGGCGATCCACGCGCAAGGGCTGGAGAACGGCGTCGAGGGCCTGTCGCTCCTCGACGGCACCCAGGCCCGGCGGCTCGAGCCGAACCTGACCTGCAACGCGGCCCTCCTCTCGACCGAGACCGGCATCGTCGACAGCCACGCCCTGATGCTGGCGCTTCAGGGCGACATCGAGGAGGCGGGCGGTGCGCTGGCCTTCAACACTCCGATCACCCGCCTGACCCGCTCGGCGGAGGGTTGGACCGCCCATTTCGGCGACGACGAACTCGCGGTCGATGCCGTCGTCAACACCGCGAGCTTCGGCGCGCAGACCCTTGCCCGGGCGACCGAGGGCTATCCGGAGGCCCGCGTGCCGCGCCTGGTACTGGCCAAGGGCAATTATTTCGGCTGCACCGGGCGCCCCGCCTTCTCGCGGCTGATCTATCCCGCCCCGGTCGAGGGGGGATTGGGCATCCACCTGACCCTCGACCTCGCCGGCCGGATGCGCTTCGGCCCCGACGTCGAGTGGATCGAGGCGCCCGACTATGAGGTCGATCCCGGCCGCGGCGCCTTGTTCTACGCCGCCATCCGCCGGTATTGGCCCGCGCTCCCCGACGGGGCGCTGGTGCCCGACTATGCCGGCATCCGTCCGAAACTGTCTGGCCCGGGGGAGGGGGCTGCCGACTTCCTCATCGACGGCCCGGCCGAGCACGGGCTGCCGGGGCTGGTGCATCTCTTCGGCATCGAGAGCCCGGGGCTGACCTCGAGCCTGTCGCTGGCGGAGGACGTGGCGGACCGGCTGGGGGCATGAGGCGGGCTACGCCCCCGTCCTGACGCAGCCGCGGCCGGCAGCCGCCTTGTTGCCGGCCTGACCCGCTGCTATCTCGCGCCTTCGAGGATTTCCGAAAACCCCCGTGCGCCGCGTCCCCTGCCGCGCCTGCGCGCCGGAGACAGCCAGACGATGACCGCGTCCCCTATCGACAACATCCGCAACTTCTCGATCGTCGCCCATATCGACCACGGCAAGTCGACGCTCGCCGACCGGCTGATCCAGATCACCGGCGCGGTCGCGGCGCGCGACATGAGCGAGCAGATGCTCGACTCGATGGACATCGAGAAGGAACGCGGCATCACCATCAAGGCGCAGACCGTGCGCCTCGAGTACAAGGCGCAGGACGGGCGCGACTACGTCCTCAACCTGATGGACACTCCCGGCCACGTCGATTTCGCCTACGAGGTATCGCGCTCGCTTGCCGCCTGCGAGGGCTCGCTCCTCGTCGTCGACGCTTCGCAGGGCGTCGAGGCGCAGACGCTGGCCAACGTCTACCAGGCGCTCGACGCCAACCACGAGATCGTCCCGGTCCTCAACAAGATCGACCTGCCGGCGGCCGAGCCCGACCGGGTCAAGGAGCAGATCGAGGAGGTGATCGGCATCGACGCCAAGGACGCGGTGCCGATCTCGGCCAAGACCGGCGTCAACATCGAGGCGGTGCTGGAGGCGATCGTCACCCGCCTGCCGCCGCCGAAGGGCGACCGGGCGGCGCCGCTCAAGGCGCTGCTGGTCGATTCCTGGTACGACGTCTATCTCGGCGTCGTCGTGCTGGTGCGCATCGTCGACGGCGTGCTCAAGAAGGGCATGACGATCCGCATGATGGGGGCGGATGCGGCCTACGGCGTCGAGCGCCTCGGCGTGTTCCGGCCCAAGATGCAGGACGTCGCCGAACTCGGCCCCGGCGAGGTCGGGTTCTTCACCGGCTCGATCAAGGAGGTGGCGGACACCCGCGTCGGCGACACCATCACCGAGGACAAGCGCCAGACCAAGGAGGCGATGCCGGGCTTCAAGCCGGTGCAGCCAGTGGTGTTCTGCGGCCTGTTCCCGGTCGACGCCGCCGACTTCGAGAATTTGCGCGGCGCGATGGGCAAGCTCAGGCTCAACGACGCCTCGTTCTCCTACGAGATGGAGACCTCCGCGGCGCTCGGCTTCGGCTTCCGCTGCGGCTTCCTCGGCCTGCTCCACCTCGAGATCATCCAGGAGCGGCTGGAGCGTGAGTTCAACCTCGACCTGATCTCGACCGCGCCGAGCGTCGTCTATCACCTCAATATGCAGGACGGGGAGCAGCGCGAGCTGCACAACCCGGCCGACATGCCCGACGTGATGAAGATCGATACGATCGAGGAGCCGTGGATCCGCGCCACGATCATGACGCCGGACGAGTATCTCGGCGGCGTGCTCAAGCTGTGCCAGGACCGGCGCGGCACCCAGATCGACCTCAACTATGTCGGCAAGCGCGCCATGGTCGTCTACGACCTGCCGCTGAACGAGGTGGTGTTCGACTTCTACGACCGCCTGAAGTCGATCTCGAAAGGCTACGCCTCGTTCGACTACCACATCTCGGATTACCGGGAGGGCGACCTCGTGAAGATGTCAATCCTGGTCAATGCCGAGCCGGTCGATGCGCTCTCCATGCTGGTTCACCGCACCCGCGCCGAGAGCCGCGGCCGGGCGATGTGCGAGAAGCTGAAGGACCTGATCCCGCGCCACCTCTTCCAGATCCCGGTCCAGGCGGCGATCGGCGGCAAGATCATCGCCCGCGAGACCATCCGGGCCCTGTCGAAGGACGTCACCGCCAAGTGCTACGGCGGCGACATCTCCCGCAAGCGCAAGCTCCTCGACAAGCAGAAGGAGGGCAAGAAGCGCATGCGCCAGTTCGGCAAGGTCGAGATCCCGCAGGAGGCGTTCATCGCCGCCCTCAAGATGGACAGCTGACGCGGCTTGCCGCTCTCCGGCGCGGCGTGCGATGAGGAGCACCCGCAAGAGGATGAGCCGCCGCATCGCGGCGGCCGGGATGTGACGACCGTGTCCGTGCTGAGCCTGAAGCCCCGTCCCGAGGATGTCGACGCGCTGATGCGCGAGATCGGCCGGCGCGCCCGCGCTGCCGCCCGACGGATGGCGTTGGTCCCAGGCCCGGCCAAGGACGAGGCCCTGCGGGAGGCCGCGCGCTCCATGCGCGCGGCGGGCC
>JAEWKL010000185.1 GCA_023386115.1 Pseudomonadota bacterium | reverse complement strand
GTCCCGGCCTCGACGAGGCCGGTCAGCGCGTCGATGCGTCCTTGCGCCGCCGCTCGGTCGCCGGTCGCGGCGGCGAGCAGGCCCATATGCACGTCGGCGAAGCCGAAGCCCGCCTTGACGTAGGAGGGCGCCGCATAGGCCCGGACCTCGTCCCACAGGCCCGCCGGGACCGTGTGCCCGTAGGCGTCCAGGCGCCAGAGCAGCGAGACGGTGTCGGTGATGACGTTGAGCGACAGCCCCGCCGTCACCCCGGGCCGGACGTGCTCGGCGTAGATCGCGAGCGCCCCCTCCGGATCGCCGCGCTCCAGCGCCGCGAGCGCCGCGTGCCAGGCGATGTGGCCATGCAGGATGCCGGAGCGGTCGTAACCGGGCAGCCAGCCGGCGATCAGCGCCTCGGCCTCGTGGCCGGCCCCGTCCTCGAACAGGGCGTGCGACAGGGCATGGGCGCCGTTGGCATTCTGGCGCCGCAAGGCGAAGCCCTGCTCGGCGAGCGCCCGGCCGCGGGAGACCGCGCCGTTCTCGGTATGGGCCCACCCGCGATAGGTCGTGAACCACCAATCGTCGGGCGTGTAGGCGTGGGCGTGTCGCTCGCAGAGATCGACCCGGGCCTGGTCGTGGTCGGCTCGGCCGGAGAAGGCCAGGAGCCCGAAGGCGCCGAGCGGCAGCGACAGGATCAAGGCATCCCGCGGCCACGATTCGGCATGGGCGAGCGCCCGCGCGAGCGCCGGCCCCGATTGCCCGTCGATCGCGAGCGACAGGACCGCGACGTGGCTGCGCTCCCGCTCGGTCCCGGCGCGCGCCACGCACTCTGCCGCCGTGGTGATGCTGGCCCGCGCCGCCGCCGATTCGACGCGCATCGCGTGCAGGCGGGCCCGGGCGGCATGAGCGAGGGCGAAATCCGGATCCGCCGCGATCGCCGCGTCGAGCGCGTCCGCGGCGCCTGGCCAGGCGGCGAGCAGGAGGTCGACGCCCGTGCGGTAGCACGCGGCGGCGTGGTCGGAGCGGGTGGAGAGAGGCAGGCCGCGGCGATCGTGGTGGGCCATGATGGAATTATTCTCTGGAGACGGCCTGAGGCAGCGGAATTCTTCTCCTGCATAGCGGAGCGTCGGCTGTCCGTATTTCGACGGGGCGCCACTCCGTGTAGACGAGCCGCCAAACTGGAGCCGCGCATGCAGTGGGAGACGATCGAGACGCCGCCCGAAGCGGCGGCGCCGCAGCCGCTGACGGTGCGGGCGCAAGCCATCCCGGCACGCCACTCCTTCCCGGAGCATGCGCATGGATGGCACCAGGTCGTCTATGCCATCTCCGGGGTGCTGACTGTGGCGGTGGCGGGCCGCTCCTTCGTGATCTCGCCGGAGCAGGCGGTGTGGCTGCCGACCGGTCACCGGCACCGGGTCGGCTCGCTGCTGGGCGCCGAGTTCCGCAGCCTGTGGATCGCCGACGCGGCCGGACGCGGCCTGCCTGGGGATCCGACGGTGATCGGCGTCTCGGCGCTGCTCCAGGCGCTCATCGTCGAGGCCGCCGCCATCGACGGACAGGACGATGCGGATGGCTATGCCGGGCGGGTCGCCGGCCTGATCCTCGACCAGCTCCGCCGCGCCGCGCCGCTCCCGGGAGCGCTGCCCTGGCCCCGCGGCGGCCCGCTGACGGGTCTGTGCGAGGCGCTCTACGCCGAGCCGGCCGATTCCCGGGGCCCCGAGGAATGGGGCCGGGCGCTCGGCCTGTCGGGCCGCACGCTCGCCCGGCGCTTCGAGGCCGAGCTCGGCATGAGCCTGCGCTCCTGGCGCCGGCGCCTGCGGCTGTTCAAGGCGATCGAGCTGATGGGCGGCGGGCTGGACGTGACCCGGACCGCGCTGGCGCTCGGCTACGCTTCGACCTCGGCCTTCGTCTACGCCTTTCGCAGCGACATGGGCTGCGCGCCGCAGGCCTACATGCGCGGGAGGTCGGCCGGGCTGCCGGCGTGAGGGCTGCGAAAGCGCTGGGAGTTCGAGCGCTTTTCCTCCTCTCCCCGCGGGCGGCTCGGCAAGCCCGCGCAGCGAACCGCAGGTTCGCCGCGAGGGTGAGAGGGTGTCTCCGGACGAGGCTCCTCCGGAAATACCCCCTCACCCTCGCTCCGGCGATGCCTCCGCTTGCTGTGTTCCCTGAACGGGAACACAGTCCTCTCCCCGCCCGCGGGGAGAGGGGGGGAAGACCCGCGTCTTGTCCTTCCCCGAACAGCACCGCCACTCGCGAGAGGAAATCCTGCGTCGACCGATTTGGATCGCGTTTAGGCAAGTAGAAATGAAAAAGGCCGGCGCAAGGCCGGCCCCTCCCGATATCCAGACGATGCAACGCCACTTCAGCGCTGCACAATCACCTTCGTGCCGACCTTGGCGCGGGTGTACAGGTCCATCACGTCGTCGTTGGTCATCCGGATGCAGCCGGAGGAGACCGCGGTGCCGATGGTCTCGGGCTCGTTGGAGCCGTGGATGCGGTAGAGCGAGCCGCCGAGATACATCGCGCGGGCGCCGAGCGGGTTCTCCGGGCCGCCCTTCATGTAGCGCGGCAGGTCGGGCCGGCGGCGGATCATCTGCGCCGGCGGGCGCCAATCGGGCCACTCGCGCTTCATCGAGATGGTCTGCACGCCGCCCCAGGTGAAGCCCGGACGGCCGACGCCGACGCCGTAGCGCAGGGCCTGGCCGTTGCCCAGCACGTAGTAGAGGCGGCGCTCGTTCGTCGAGACCACGATCGTGCCGGCGCCGTAGGGGCCGGAATACGCCACCGTCTCGCGCGGGACCGGGCTCAGCTTCGGCACCGAGGCATCGAGCGGGTCGGTCGCGGCGGCGGCCGGGGACCGCACCGTCACGGTGAGCGGCTGGTCGAGGGGCTGGCGGGTGAGCGGGTCGATCTCGTAGGCGGCGGCGGGCGCCGCCCAGGCAGTGACGGCGCAGACCAGCCCGGCCAGGGCGGGAACGAAGCGGCGCATGGAAGCCTCTTGCAGGACAAGCTTGGACGGGAAGCGCAGGGCGAAGACGGTGCGAACGCGACCGGCACCGTACGGCGAAACCAATAGCCAAGCCGTAAACGCCCACGATCCAAAGCCAAGCTTAAATCCGGCGCAGCTTCGCGGTTGCGAAGACGGCGTTGTGCCCGCGCCACACCGTGGCGGCGCGGACACGTTTCCGAAACGTTAGCGCAAGGCCGCGAGGGTACGGCGGGCCCGTTCGGTGATGGCGGAAAAATGGCCGGCGCGGATCTCGGCCTCCGGCGCCAGCCACGAGCCGCCGACCGCCGCGACGTTCGGCAGGGCGAGCCAGGCCTTGGCGTCGGCCTCACCGATGCCGCCGGTGGGGCAGAAGCGGGCCTGCGGGAACGGTCCGCCGAGGGCCTTGAGCGCCGCCATGCCGCCCGCCGGCACGGCGGGGAAGAACTTCGCCACATGGAAGCCGGCGGCGAGCACCTGCATCAGGTCGGAGGGCGTGGCGATGCCGGGCATGAACACCATGTCGCTGGAGGCGGCCGCCCGCAGCAGCTCCGGCGTCGCCCCGGGGCTGAGCGCGAAGCGGGCGCCGAGGTCGTGCGCCGTCTCGAGATCGGCAGGCGTCAGGACCGTGCCGAGGCCCACCACCGCCTCCGGCACCTCGGCCATGATCGCGCGTGCCGCGTCCCGCGCCACCGGCGTGCGCAGGGTGATCTCCAGGGTGGTGATGCCGCCCGCCACCAGGGCGCGGGCGAGCGGCACCGCGTGGGCGAGCTCCGGCACGGTGATGACGGGGATCACCGGCGAGGCGGCGAGCAGCGCGTCGAGGCGCTGGGCGCGGGTCTCGGTCGGGCGGGTCTCGGATGTCATGGGCGGTCCTGTTCGGTTGCGAGCGGAAGGTCGGGCATCGCCGCCCGGGGGATCACGGCGCCGCGATGGCCGATCACGGTGCCGGCGAGGCGGTGGCCG
>JAEWKL010000875.1 GCA_023386115.1 Pseudomonadota bacterium | reverse complement strand
GGCCTGTCCCCGCCGTGACGGCGGGGACAGGCCGTGATCAGGCCGCTTCCGGCGTTCTGCGGCTCTCCAGGAAGGCCGCGTGCTCCTCGGCGAGCGCCCCCGACAGGGCGCGGGCGATCAGCGCGCGGGTTTCCTCGACGCCGTAGAGCGCCACGAAGGAGCCGAAACGAGGCCCGCGGGCCTCGCCGAGGAGGATGCCGTAGAGCGTGGTGAACCACGTCTGGGAAACGCCGGGCCGCCCGTCCGGGCTCTTCGACTTGCCCGACAGGTCGGGGAAGTGGCGCCGCCCGACCTCGTAGACCGCCGCCTGCAGCGCCTCCGGATCGGTGGAGCCGGCGTGAGAGGCCAGCGTCGCCGACAGGTCGGCGAGCGCCGCGGCCTCCTCCGCGCTCGGAGCCCGGTAGGTCTTGGCCGGGCGCACGAAATCGCGAAAATAGCGCACGGCGTGGCGGACCAGCCGGTCGAGGCGCGGATGGGTCTCGGGCGAGGCCTCCGGCGCGTAACGGCGGATGAAGCCCCACAGCACCGCCGGGTCCTCGGCATTGGCCACCGCCACGAGGTTGAGGAGCATCGCGAACGGGATCGCCCCGCCCTCCCCCACCCGCTCTGGCAGGGGCGGCTCGCCGGCATGCAGATGCCAGACCGGGTTGCCGAGCTTCAGCCTCGGTTCCTGGCCCGGGAACTTCTCGAGGAAGGACAGATAGTCGTCGACGTGGCGCGGGATGACGTCGAAGTGCAGGCGCTTGGCCTCGCGCGGCTTGTTGTACATGAACAAGGCCAGGCTCTCGGGCGTGCCGTAGGCCAGCCACTCGTCGATGGTCAGCCCATTGCCCTTCGACTTCGAGATCTTCTGGCCCTTCTCGTCGAGGAAGAGCTCGTAGTTGAAGCCCTCCGGCGGCTCGGCGCCGAGCACGCGGGCGATCTGCCCGGAGAGCTTGACCGAGTCGATCAGGTCCTTGCCGGCCATCTCGTAGTCGACGCCGAGCGCGACCCAGCGCATCGCCCAGTCGGGCTTCCATTGCAGCTTGGCGTGGCCGCCGGTGACCGGGGTCTCGTAGGCCTCGCCCGTCTGCGGATCGCGCCACACGATGGTGCCCGAGGACACCTTCACCTCGTCGATCGGCACCTGCATCACGTGCCCGGTCACCGGGTGGAGCGGCAGGAACGGCGAATAGGAGGCGGAGCGCTCGGCCCTGAGCGACGGCAGCATCACCGCCATCACGGCGTCGTAGCGCTCGAGCACGCGCAGGAGCGTCGCGTCGAACCGGCCCGAGCGGTAGCACTCGGTGGCGGACAGGAACTCGTAGTCGAAGCCGAACGAATCGAGGAACCGGCGCAGCTCGGCGTTGTTGTGGGCGCCGAAGCTGTCATGGGTGCCGAACGGGTCCGGCACCGCGGTCAAAGGCTTGTTGAGGTTGTCCGCCAGCAGCGCCTTGTTCGGCACGTTGTCCGGCACCTTGCGCAACCCGTCCATGTCGTCCGAGAAGGCGACGAGACGGGTCGGCACGGCATCGTTCGTCAGCATCCGGAAGGCGTGGCGCACCATCGAGGTGCGGGCGACCTCGCCGAACGTGCCGATATGCGGCAGGCCCGAGGGGCCGTAGCCGGTCTCGAACAGCACCTCGCCTTTGCCCGTCCGTTCCAGCCGGGCGACGAGCTTGCGCGCCTCCTCGAACGGCCAGGCGGATGCGGAGGCGGCGGCCTCCGCCAGGGCGGGATCGATGCTGAATGCGGACATGGCGAGGCGAATTTGGCCTGTCGAGGCCGCGTCGGGCGCGGCCTTCCGGTGAGCGGTGAAGGGAGCCCGTCACCCTATGGGCCGCGCTCCCGGGGGTCAACGCGAGACGACGCGTTAGGCGTGGGCGGGCTCGCGGCGCGCGGTCCCGGACCGCTGCAAGTCGTCCGGCAGCAAGTCCGCCAGGATCTCGTAGGAGCGTAGGCGGGCCCGATGGTCGTAGATCGCGGCGGCCACCATCAGCTCGTCGGCCCCGGTGCGCGCCGCGATCGCCGCGAGGCCCTGCCGCACCGTCTCGGGCGAGCCGACCACCGAGCAGGCCAGCATTCCCGACGCCTGGAGCTTCTCGTGGCCCGACCAGTAGGTCTCGATGTCGTCGATCGGCGGCGGCAGCTGGCCGCGGGTGCCGCGGAAGATGTTGGTGAAGGATTGCTGCGCCGAGGTGAACAGGCGCCGTGCCTCGCCGTCGGTCTCCGCCGCGATTACGTTGACGCCGACCATGGCGTGGGGCTTGGCGAGTTGGCCTGAGGGCTCGAAGCGGGCGCGGTAGACCTCCAGCGCCTGCATCAGCGCGTCGGGCGCGAAATGCGACGCGAAGGCGTAGGGCAGCCCCAGCATCGCGGCGAGCTGCGCCCCGAACAGGCTGGAGCCGAGGATCCACAACGGCACGTTGGTGTTGGTGCCGGGCACCGCCTGGATCACCCGCCCGGCATCGAGCGGCCCGAGCAGCGTCTGGAGTTCCAGCACGTCCTGCGGGAAATGGTCGGAGGCGGCGGGGTCGCGGCGCAAAGCCCGCAGGGTGCGCTGGTCGGTGCCGGGCGCCCGGCCGAGCCCGAGGTCGATGCGATCCGGATAGAGCTCGGCGAGCGTGCCGAACTGCTCGGCGATCACCATCGGCGAGTGATTCGGCAGCATGATGCCGCCGGCCCCGACCCGGATCCGGTGCGTGCCTCCGGCGATATAGCCCACCACCACCGATGTCGCGGCGCTCGCGATGCCGGTCATGTTGTGGTGCTCGGCCACCCAGTAGCGGGTGAAGCCCCACCGGTCGGCATGCTGCGCGAGGTCGAGGGTGTTGCGCAACGCGTCGCCGGGCGTGGACCCCTGCGGGATCGGCGCGAGATCGAGAATGGAGAGTGGCGGCATCGGCGGATCCCGGGTGTGAGTGCGTGTCCCCTGCTGGTGTTCAAGATTTGGCCTGCAGCAGGCGGATGCAAGCGCGCCGGGCCGATGCGTGACATGCACGGGCGGCGCGGCCGCGGATGCGTGCGGCAGACATACCGCTGCTTCCGTCCGCGGGAGCGGACGGCGGCCTTCAGCCATTCCGGATTTTCGAACCGATCTTGCTCGGCCCCGGCGTTTCCCCGATGCTGGGGTCACGGCGCCCGCGGCAGCGACAAGACGGGCGATCCGGGGAGGATTTATGGCGGGCTTGTTCGATCTCACCGGCCGGGTGGCGGTGGTCACCGGCGGCAATGGCGGCATCGGGCTCGGGATGGCCGAGGCGTTGGCCGGAGCCGGCTGCGCGGTCTCGATCTGGGGCCGCGACGCGGAGAAGAACCGGCGGGCCCTTGCTCGCCTCGAAGCCGCGGGCGCCCCGGTCGCCGCCGAGACCTGCGACGTCGCCGACCGCCAGGCGGTGCAGCGCGCCTTCGATGCGACGCTCGCGCGCTTCGGCCGGGTCGACGGGATGTTCGCCAATGCGGGGGTGGCCGGGGGCGGGCGGCGCTCGTTCCTGGAGCGGGACGCGGAGGAGTGGCGGCAGACCTTCGCGGTCAATCTCGACGGGGTGGTGGCGAGCTTCCAGGTCGCAGCGCGGCACATGGCCGAGCGCGCCGGCAAAGGCGACGCCTTCGGGCGGCTCGTCGCCACGTCCAGCGTCGCCTCGCTGCTCGGAGCGGCCCGCAACGAGCATTACGGCGCCACCAAGGGCGCGCTGAACGCGATGGTGCGGGCGCTGGCGGTCGAGCTCGCCCGCTACGGCGTGACGGCGAACGCGATCCTGCCGGGCTGGATCGAGAGCGACATGACCGCCGGCCTGATAGCCAACGAGAAGTTCGTGACCTTCAACCTGCCGCGCATCCCTGCCCGCCGCTTCGGCCGGCCGGAGGACTTCGGGGGTATCGCCGTTTACCTGATGAGCGGCGCCTCGGCCTACCATACCGGCCAGGTGCTGGTGATCGACGGCGGCTACACGGTCGCGTGAGGAGAGCGCGATGGCACGCTTCACGACCAAGGCCGTCCTGATCACCGGCGCCGGCAGCGGCATCGGCCGCGCCTCGGCCCTGCTCTTCGCCCGCGAGGGCGCTGCCGTCGCGGTGGTCGACCGCGACGCGGCCGGTACCGAGGAGACCGCGGCGATGATCGCGGCGGAGGGCGGCCGGGCGCTGGCGCTCGCGGCGGATGCCGGCCGCGAGGCCGACGTGACCGGATTCCTTGACGCCGCCGAGCGGGCCTTCGGCCGGCTCGACGCGATCCACGCCAATGCGGGGATCGGTGGCGGCATCGTGCCGTTCACCGAGCAGAGCGTCGAACTCTGGGAGGAGGTCTTGCGGGTCAACCTGATCGGCGCCTTCCTGGCGATCAAGCATGGCGGCCCCCTGCTGCTGCGCCACGGCGGCGGAGCGATCGTCTGCACCGCCTCCGTCGCGGGCCTGAGGGCCAATGCGGCGGGGGCGGCCTACAGCGCCAGCAAGGCCGGGGTGATCAGCCTGGTCCAGACCGCCGCGGATGCCTTCGCGGGGTCAGGGCTACGGATCAACGCCGTCTGCCCCGGCCTGATCGAGACCGGCATGACCGCGGGCCTGTTCGCCGCGGCGCGGGCGAAGGGCAAGGCGGACCGCATCGGCCAGCTCAACCCGTCGCGCCGCGCAGGCCGGCCTGAGGAGATCGCCGCCGCGGCCGTTTTCCTGGCGAGCGACGAGGCCTCCTACATCAACGGCCAGGCGCTCGCGGTCGATGGCGGGCTGTCGAGCACGCATCCCTTCGTGCCGCGAAAGGCCTGACGGCCTCGGCTCAGAACGGGCTGACCGGAAAGAACCGCAGGTACAGCTCCGCATACTTCCCCTCATCCCACAGGCGCTGGAGCGCGTCGTCGAGGGCGCGGGCCAGGACCTCGTCCTCCTTGCGGGTGACGAAGCCGGTGCCTTCGCCGAAAAAGCGGTTCTCGAGGTAATCCCCGCCCGAGAAGGCGCAGCACCCTGCCGCCTCGGTGCCGCCGATCCACAGGGCCAGAGCCAGACCGTCGCCGAACAGGTACTCGATCTCGCCGCGGCGCAGGGCCGCCTCGGCGGTGCCGAGATCCGGGTAGGTCTTCGGGGTCGCGTGGAAGACGGCGCGTAAGTAAGCCTCGTGTGCGGTGCCCGAGACTACGCCGGTGGGGTGCTCGGCGATCACCTTCACGTCGGGCGCCGGCAGGCTCTTGTCGCCCCGCACCGCGAAGCGGGCCGGCCAGCGGAAATACGGCCGGGTCGCCCGGTGATTGGCCCGCAGGGAGGGGGTGAGCGGGATCGCCGCCGCCACCACGTCGCCCTGGTTGGCCTGGAGCGCGTCCAGCAGGGTGTCGAAGCGGCGCACCTGCACGGTGCAGGTCAGGCCGAGCTTCTCGCAGGCCGCCCGGGCGAGCTCGACCGAGAAGCCCGTCGGGTTGCCGTCCGGCCCGGCGAAGTGCAGGGGCGGATACTCGTCGTCGGTGAGGAAGCGCACCGGCCGCGTCGCCTGCGGCGGCTCGGGCCGCTCCAGCCGGGCGCGAGGATTCCAGAAGTTCGGGATCGTCACCGTCTCGGCGGCGAGCGCCGGCACCGCGGCGAGCACCAGCATGCTCGCCAGCAGGATGCGCATCTGACGCAGCGGCATCCGCGCCACGGTTGTGAGAAAACCGCCGACGGCCGGCCGAGAGGCTGTTGCGGGATCGGAGAGAGCCATAAGCTCTCCTACCACGAACCTCCGCCGGCGGGAGCCGGCATCGTCGAGGGCCCCGGATGTTCGTCGAGGTTCGGTCTCCGCAGGGCGCCCCGATCGTCTTGCCCGGCGAGCTCGCATTCCTGCTCGGCCAGGGCGTCGACCTGGGAACCGTCCGGGACGCTGCGGTCATCGCGCAGCGTGAGGGGACGGAGCCGGCAGCGGCGCTGCTGCGGACCGGCCTGATGAGCGAGGCCGCGTACTACGCCGCCCTCGCCCGGGCTCTGGGTCGGCCGTTCCGCGGCGCCGGCCTCGTCCTGCAGCCCGGGGCGCGCTTTCCCGACGACATCCGTCTCGGCGCCGCCATCGGCGCCGGAGGAGAGGTTTTCCTGGCCCCGGCGCCCGGCGCAGTGGCCGCGCTCCTCTCCACCGGCGCGCCGCCCGAGGCGGTCTTCACCACGCCGGCGGCGCTCGCCGCGGCCGTGCTCGCGACCGC
>JAEWKL010000826.1 GCA_023386115.1 Pseudomonadota bacterium | reverse complement strand
CGCCCGCCTCGATCAGCCGACTTCCCGGATCCCCGCTCCATGTCCGCTCTCTCCTCCGCCCCCGCCCCGGGGCGCGCACGCCTGCGCGATGCCCTCCATCGCGCGGTGTGGCGCTGGCACTTCTATGCCGGCCTCCTCTGCCTGCCGTTCCTGGTTCTCCTGGCGGCCACCGGCTCGGTCTACCTGTTCAAGGACGAGATCAACCGCACGCTGTTCGCTTACCGCACCGTCGTGCCGGTGCGGGCGACGCCGCCGCTCTCGCCGGAGCGGCTGGTCTTCATCGCCGCCGACGCCGTGCCGGACGCCCAGCCGACGACCTATGCGAGCCCGGACGCCCCCGACCGCACGGCGATCGTCACCATGGCCGGGCCGTCCGGCAAGACCCTGGTCTATCTCGACCCCTATGACGGCGCCGTCCTCGACCGGGTCGGGCGCACCGAGGAGGCGATGATGGTGGTGCGCCGGCTGCACAGCCTTGCCACTTTCGGGCCGGTGGCGAACGGCCTGATCGAGGTCGTGGCCGGCTTCACGCTCATCCTGGTCCTGAGCGGGATCTATCTCTGGTGGCCGCGCCGCCAAGGAGGCGGCCAAGGCGGCGGGGTCGTCTCCCTGCGCGGCACGCCGGCGCGGCGGGTGTGGTGGCGCGACCTGCACGCGGTCACAGGGTTCCTTGCCGGGGCCGGGCTGTTCTTCCTCGCCGCCACCGGCCTGCCGTGGTCGATCCTGTGGGGCGACCAGTTCCGGGCGGTGTCGAACCGCGCCGGGCTCGGCCAGCCGAACGAACTCTGGGCCGGGGTGCCGGTCTCGACGGTGCCGATGGGCGCGGTGCTCGACCAGACCGGCTGGGCGCTCGAGGCCGCGCCGCTGCCGCGCTCACGGGGTCGCGACGGCGTGCCGATCGGCATCGACCGGGCGGCCGAGATCCTCGCCGGCCTCGGCATGCCGGCGGGCTACGAGCTGGCGCTGCCGGAGGGGCCGACGGGCGTCTACGCGGCGGCCGCCTATCCGCGCGACGTCACCCGCCAGCGGATGATCTCCCTCGACCAATATACTGGCCGGCCGCTGGTGAACGTGCGATTCGGCGATATCGGGGTCGTCGGGCGCGGGATCCAGTACGGGATCGGGCTGCACAAGGGCGAGGTCGCCGGCCGCGTCAACCAGCTCCTGATGCTGGCCTTCTGCCTCGCCACGATCCTGCTCGCCGTCACCGCCGCGGTGATGTGGTGGAAGCGCCGCCCCAGGGGCCGCCTCGGCGTGCCGGCCTGGCCCGACGACCGCCGGGCGGTCGGGGCCGTCACCGGCCTCGTCGTCGCGATGGGGATCGTCTTCCCCCTCACCGGGCTGGCGATCCTGGCGATGATCGCCCTCGACGCCGCCTGGCTCGGCCTACGACGCGGCCTCCGGCGGCCGGCCACAGCCTGACGCGACGCCGCCGCGGCGCTCACGCACCGCGCCTCAGCTGAGCTGCACAGGGCAACTCAGCTTAGATTCTTGTTTTTGCATCATTTTCGTCGCCGAACCGGTGACCACTTCGGCACCGGCCGTTGCGGCCGGCGGAATGATGCTTGGCGATTTCGACGAGACATCCGATGCCGACCCTCCCCGGTTCCGGCCTGCGCCCGCGCGCGCTCGCCCTTCTCCTCACCCTCGTGCCCGGCGCCGCCTTGGCGCAGGAGACCATCGCCCTCGACGAGATCGCGGTCGCCGGCGCGCCCCCGCCCGGTCCCGCCTTCGGCGTCGCCGCCCCGCCGGGTTCGGGCCCGAGCGTGATCGAGCACCCGGTCGGCGAGGTCGTGACCGGCATCGGCCGGCAGGACGTGATCGCGAACCGCCCGGCGACCAGCATCGGCCAGGTGCTGGTCAACAGCCCCGGCGTCACAATGCGCCAGGGCAACGGCCCCCGCGACGTGGTGGTGTCGATCCGCGGCAACAACGCCCGCTCGACCGGCGTGATCAAGAACATGGTGGTGCTGGAGGACGGCTTCGTCGTCACGCAAGCGGACGGCGCCTCGCGCTTCGACCTCACCGATCCGCGGGCCTATTCGCGCATCGACGTCTTTCGCGGGCCGCAATCACCCCTCTTCGGCAACTACGCCACCGGCGGGGCGCTGGCCTTCCGCACCCGCACCGGCCGGGAGATCGACGGCTATGAGATCGGCATCGACGCCGGCAGCTTCGGCTATCTGAACCATTATGTCACGGCCGGCGGCGCGAGCGGTCCCTACGAGGTCAGCCTGTTCGCCAGCGATGTCCGCCTCGACGGCTTCCAGGACCATGCGAGCGCCAATACCCAGACGGTCAACCTGCTGGCGAGCTACACCCCCAGTCCGGACAACCGCTTCACCCTGAAGGTCATCAACAACACCCTCGACGTCGATCTCGCCGCCCGCTCGTCGCTGGCGCAGTACCGGATCAACCCGTACCAGCGCGGCTGCGCGAGCGCCGCGACGGCGGCTTTGGGCTGCACCACCTTCAACCTGTTCCGCAACGGCGCCTTCGGCGCCACCGTGCCGGTGACGGCGGACGAGGGCGCCTTCGGCCGCACCGACCGGCGCACGATCATCGCCGGTCGCTGGGAGCACGACATCGACGCCGACACGACCTGGCGCATGCAAGTCGGCTTCGACGAGCGCAACTTCGACCAGCCGTTCTACACCGCGTCCTCGCGCGGCAGCTATCCGTCCTACACTATGCTCTCCGACATCACCCATCGCGGCGAGATGCTCGGCCTGCCGGTCGTCGGTTACGCGGCTTTCTCCTACAGCGCCATCGACAACCACATCGCCCTCTACAACCGGGCGCCCTATGGCGGTCCGCGGCTCGGCGCGCTCACCAGCAACCAGGAGGCTTTGCAGTCGAATCTCGGCGGCCGGGCCCGGGCCGAGGTCGCGCTCTCCGAGCAATGGACCGGGGTGCTCGGCGTCTCGGCCGAGAACACCTGGCTGACGGGGCGCACCCTCACCTACGCCTCTTCGGCCGCTGGAACGAACCGCGCCCTGGCCGAGATCGACCGCAGCTTCCTCAACGTGGCGCCCGAACTGGCGCTGGTCTACCGGCCCGAGGCAGGCCTCGCGTTCCGCGGCCGCGTCGCCACCGGCTACGCGACGCCTGCGGCGAGCGCGCTCTTCGTCACCCCGGCCGGCGTGCCGGGCAACAACACCGACTTGCGCACCCAGACCAATCTCGGCTTCGACCTCGGGGCCGACTGGTCGCCCCTGCCCGACCTCCGTCTGAGTCTGACCGGCTTCTACGAGTTCTTCCGCAACGAGTTCGTCACCCAGTCGCCGGGGGCGGGGCTGCTCAGCTACACCTTCAACGCCCCGGCCTCGGAGCATCGCGGCATCGAAGCGGGGACCGAGTGGGCGTTCTCGCCCGGCTGGCGCGCCGTCGCGGCCTACGGCCTCAACGACCAAGTCTACACCCGCTACGTCGAGCAATTGAGCGCCGGCAGCCTAACCGCGCGGTTCGACCGGGCAGGCCGCCTGATCCCGGGCGTGCCGGCCCACCAGCTCCTCGCCCGCATCGGCTACGACCAGCCGTCGGGACCGCTGAAGGGCCTCGGCGCCTTCGTCGAGGCGGTCTACCAGGACGGGTTCTTCCTCGACAACGCCAACCTGCTGCGGGCGCCGGGCTCCACGATCGTCAACGCCAACATCCACTACGACACCGATCTGGTCGGATGGGATGCCAAGCGCCTCAGCCTCTATGTCGAGCTACGCAACATCCTCGACACGACCTATATCGCCTCGGCCCAGCCGCTGGCGAACTCGATCAGCGCCGTGACCGGCCTGCAGAGCGGCGCGGGCGTGCTCGCCTCGACCACCGGCTCGATCTTCGCCGGCGCGCCGCGGAGCGTCGTCGGGGGGATGAAGCTGGCGTTCTGAGCGCTGTCCCGACTTGGAGGAGCAGCGCAAAACCTATGTCCCACCTGCGACCTCATCCTGAGGTGTCTGGCGATCACAGATCGCACGCGAAGGGAGCCTCGAAGGAGAGCTCCAGAAATCTCGCGATCACTGGAGGCCTCCTTCGAGGCCGCTACGCGGCACCTCAGGATGAGGTCGCGGGTGGGACCGATTGCACGGAGCTGCGCGGCAGGCTTGGGTCGTGACACGCTGGTATCGTCTTAGGGCACCGGTTGCGCTGCGGCGGATCACCTACAACCCCGCAATCCGCGCATATCGCGCAATTTACCGATTGACCTCCGCCGCGTTTTGCGTTCTTCGAGCACTAACAGCCGGTCAATCGCGCAATCTCCTGCGCGATCCGCGCAAAGGAGGAAAGCATGGCGGGGCTCAGCATGGGTGAGGTCCGGATCAAGCGCGCGATCGAGCGCGTACCGGGCGGGATGATGGTGGTGCCGCTGCTGGTCGGCGCGGTCATCGCCACGCTGTTCCCGGCAACCCCGAAGGTGTTCGGCTCGTTCACCGGGGCGCTGTTCACCGGCGCGCTGCCGATCCTGGCGGTGTTCTACGTCTGCATGGGGGCGAGCATCGACTTCCGCGCGACGCCCTACATCGTCAAGAAGGGCGGCACGCTGCTCGTCGTGAAGGTCGGCATCGCGATGATCCTCGGGGTGATCTTCGGCCGGCTGCTCGGCGAGGCGCCGGTCGCCGGGGGACTGTTCGCCGGCCTCTCGACGCTGGCGATCGTGGCGGCCATGAACGACACCAATGGCGGCCTCTACATGGCGCTGATGGGGCAGTACGGTCGGCCGCGGGACGTCGGTGCCTACACGATCATGTGCCTCGAATCCGGGCCCTTCCTCACCATGGTGACGCTCGGCGTCGCCGGCCTGTCGGCCTTCCCGTGGCAGACGATGGTCGGCAGCATCCTGCCGCTCCTCGTCGGCATGATCCTCGGCAATCTCGACCGGGAGATGCGCGACTTCCTCGGCCGTGCCGTGCCGGTGATGATCCCGTTCTTCGCCTTCGCCCTCGGCACCGGGCTCGACCTGACCAAGATCTGGCAGGCGGGGCTGCTCGGCCTCGGGCTCGGCGTCGCCGTGGTGGTCGTGACCGGCATCCCGCTCTTCCTCGCCGACCGGCTCACCGGCGGCACCGGGGTGGCCGGAATCGCCGCCTCCTCGACCGCCGGCAACGCCGCCGCGGTCCCGGCGATCATCGCCGCCGCCAACCCGGCCTATGCCGACGCCGCCGCTCCCGCGACGGTGCTGGTGGCCGCGACCGTGGTGGTCACCGCCATCCTCACCCCGCTCGCCACCGCCTGGACCGCCCGGCATTTCGGCGAGCGGACGGAGGAGACCCCGCCGGCATCCGCCGCCCCCGAGGCCCCGCACGTGGCCCCGCCTCTGGCCAAGCAGGCGTGATCATGGCGCGCCGCTGGCTCATCCTCGCCGACGACCTCACCGGCGCGGCCGATTGCGCCATCGCCTTCGCCCGCCGCGGCCGCTCGACCCGCGTGCAATGGGGCGAGGCGGGGTCCGGGGTGGGAGAATCCGGAGCCGACGAGGACGTCGTCGCGCACGACGCCGACAGCCGCCAGCTCGGCTCGGAGGCGGCGGCGGCGCGCCATGCCGCCCTCCTCGACCGGCTGCACCGTCCGGGCCGGTCGGTGTTCAAGAAGATCGACTCGACCCTGCGCGGGCAGCCGGCGGCCGAACTCGCCGCCACCCTCGATCGCCTGCGCCGGCGCGAGGGCGCGGCCTTCGGGATCCTGGCGCCGGCCTTCCCGGCGACCGGCCGCACCACGGTGGCGGGCCTGATCCTGGTCGCGGGCCGGCCGCTGGAGGGGACCGAACTCTGGCGCCGGGACCACACCTACGCGACCGGCGCGCTGCCCGCGATGCTGGAGGAGGCCGGCCTGAGAAGCGCGACGATCGCGCTGACGACCGTCCGGGCCGGCGGTGAGCCTCTGCGCGCAGCGCTGACCGAGGCGGCGCGGACGGGGTCGGTCGCGGTGCCCGACGCGGAAACGGACGACGACCTCGCGCGGATCGCCGAAGCCGGCCTCGCGCTCGATGCGCAAGAGCGCCTGGTCTGGATCGGCAGCGCCGGCCTCGCCCATGCGCTGGCCGTGCAGGCGGCTGGGCCGGTCGTCCCGGCGGAAGCCATCCAGGCGGGTCCCGGCGGCACCCTCGTGGTGGTCGGAAGCCTCGCCGCCACCTCCCGGGCCGCCGCGCGCCGGCTCGTCGGGGAGACGCGCCTGCGCCACGTCCCGGTCACGCCGGACACGCTGCTTCAGGCGGACGAGGCCGGGCGGGCACGCTGCCGTGACGCCGTGATCATGGGCCTGACCGCCGGGGACGACGTGCTGGTCGAGGTGGCGATGGGCGAGGCGCCGGACCTCTCCGTGGGATCCCGTCTCGCCGATGCCCTCGGGGCGCTGCTGGCGCCCGTGGCGCCCCATCTCGGCGGGCTCGTGGCGACGGGCGGCGAGACCGCGGCGGCGTTGCTCGCGCATCTCGGGGTCGACGGATTGCGGCTGATCGACGAGATCGAGCCCGGCGTCTCCCTCGGCCTGACCCGCGGTGCGCTCCACGTTCCGATCGTCACCAAGGCCGGCGCCTTCGGCAATGCGGACACGCTCCTGCGCGCCGTCCATCATCTCCGGGCCATTCGAAACCAGGGTTCTCCGACATGAGCCGACCGACCGTCGCGATCACCATGGGCGATGCCTCCGGCATCGGGCCCGAGATCATCATGAAGGCGCTGGCCCTGCCCGAGGTCGCGGCGATGTGCCGGCCGCTGGTCGTCGGCGATGCCGGGCGCCTGCGCGAGGCAGGACGCATCGTCGGCTCGGACCTCGCGGTCCAGGCGATCGCCTCGCCCGAAGAGGCCTCCGACGCCCCCGGCACCGTCGCGTGCATCGACCTGGCGCTGATCCCGCCGGGCCACCCGTTCGGCCGCGTCTCGCCGGTCTCCGGCGAGGCGGCGTTCCGCTACATCGAGCGGGCGGTCCGGATCGTCCAGGCCGGCCAGGCCGCCGCGATCTGCACGGCGCCCCTGAGCAAGGAGGCCCTGCACGCCGCAGGGCACAAGTATCCGGGCCACACCGAGCTCCTCGCCGAGCTGACCGGCACGCCGGAAGTCTCGATGATGCTGGTCTCGCCCAAGCTCCGGGTCATCCACGTCACGACCCATATCGGGCTGATCGACGCCATCGCGCGGATCGAGCCGGGCCTGGTCGAGCGGGTGATCGCACGGGGCCACGACACCCTGGTCAAGGCCGGGATCGCGAATCCGCGGATCGGCGTCTGCGCCATCAACCCCCATGCCGGCGAGAACGGCCTGTTCGGCCGCGGCGAGGAGGCCGAGAAGATCACGCCCGCGGTCCAGGCCTGCCAGGCGAAAGGCTGGCGGGTCGAGGGGCCGCTCCCCGCCGACACCCTGTTCTTCCTCGCCGGCCGCGGCGATTACGACATCGTGGTGGCGATGTACCACGACCAGGGTCACGGCCCGATCAAGGTGCTGGGGCTGGAGGCAGGGGTGAACATCACCGTCGGGCTGCCGGTGATCCGCACATCGGTCGATCACGGCACGGCCTTCGACATCGCCGGCACGGGCATCGCCGATGCGGGCTCGCTGGTCGAGGCCCTGCGCCAGGCGGTGGATCTCGCCCCGCGCCGGGCGGTCTGACCGCCGTGACCCGCGGCCGGCACCGTCATCCGCTGCTGCTGGAGGCGCTCCAGGCCGGCGAGGTCGTGGTCGAGGAGCTGGCGGAGCGCTTCGGCGTCTCCGCCTCGACGATCCGGCGCGACCTGCAGCAGCTGGCGACGGACAAGGCCATCCGGCGCACCTATGGCGGCGCCGTGATCGCCCACCCGCTGCCGGAGACCAGCCTGCCGGAGCGGGAGACGCAGGCCCGTCCCGAGAAGGCCGCCATCGCCAGGGCCGCCCTGGCCCTGCTCACCGGCGACGACATCCTGATCCTCGACGGCGGCTCGACGGTGGCGGCCTTCGGGGCCGGCCTCGCAGGGCGGCGCCACGCGATCATCACCAACAACCTGCCGCTGGTGAGCGTGCTCGCCGGCGCGTCCGGCCTCAGCCTGACGGCGCTCGGCGGCACGGTGCGGCCGGGCAGCATGAGCACGATGGGGCCCCTGGCGGAGGCCGCCTTGCGCCGTCTCACCGCCGACAAGGCGGTGGTGAGCGGCGACGGCTTCGTCGCCGGCCGCGGCCTGTGCGAGGCGGCGATCGAGCAGGTCGCCCTCAAGTCGCTGATGATGGAGCAGGCGGCCGAGGTCGTGGTGCTGATGGATTCCTCCAAGCTCGGCCGCGCGACGCAGGGCGCCTGGGCGCCCCTGCCGCGCCGCTGGACCCTGGTGACCGATGCCGGCGCGACGGACGCGCAATGCGCGGAGGCCGAGGCGGCCGGGGCGCGGGTGGTGCGGGCGGCGGGATGAGCGGCGGCGTCCGCGATGCCGGCCTGGTCGAGCGCGACACCCGCGCCCTTCGCGTCATGGGGCTTCTCCGGACAGCCCTGCTCGTGGGGGAGAGAGACCCTGATCCCTTCGCAGGGACCGGACCCCAGGAAGCTGGGCTCCTGGGGCCGCGCCACCTCACGCCGCCAGCTCGTCCTTCACGAACCGCCCGTCGATCATGATCGCCCGCATGTGCCGGCCCTGGCCGGTGAGGAGCGAGAGGTCGGCGAGCGGGTCGCCGTCGACCACGATCAGGTCGGCGAAGGCGCCCGGCGCCACCACGCCGGCCCTGCCCTCCAGGCGCACCACCTTGGCGGCGTTGACCGTGGCCGAGCGGATCACCTCGATCGCCGGCAGGCAGCGGCCGCGGATCACGAACTCCTCCGACTGGTGGCGGTGCATCTCGCCCAGCAGGTCGGTGCCGTAGGCCATCATCACGCCCGCGTCGCGCAGGGTCTCGAGGGCGGCGAGCCCCGCCTCGCGCACGTCCTCGATCTTGGCCACCGAGGCCGGCGGCAGGCCCAAGCTCGCGCCTTCCTTGGCGAGCGCGTCGAAGGTGACGTTGGTCGGCACCACGTAGGCGCCCTTGTCGCGGATCAGCCGCGCGGTCTCCGGCGTGACGAGGTTGCCGTGCTCGACCGAGATCACCCCGCACTCGACCGCCCGGCGGATCGCCGCATCGGTGTAGAGATGGGCGGCGACATAAGTCTGGGCGTTGGCCGCCTCCTCGACGATCGCCCGGATCTCCTCGACCGAGTAGCCCAGGAACGCGATCGGGTCGGTGGGCGACGACACGCCGCCATTGGCCATGATCTTGATGAAGTCGGCCCCGGCCTTGATCTCTTCCCGCGCCACGCGGCGCACCGCGTCGACCCCGTCGCAGACCCGGCCCATCGCGCCGAGCTTGGTGGCGTAGTGGCTCACGTCCCGGGCGTGATAACGGCCGCGGTAGTCGGTGTGGCCACCGGTCTGCGACAGCGCCTTGCCGCAGATTACGAGGCGCGGGCCGTCGATCAGCCCCTCGCGCACCGCCATGACCAGCCCGTGATCGGCGCCGCCGAGGTCGCGCACGGTGGTGAAGCCGCGCATCAGCATCCCGCGCATGATCTTGGCGGTGCGCAACGCCACCAGGGAATCCGGCAGGTCGGCATTGGCGCCGAGGTCGGGGATCGTCGCGATGACGTGGACGTGGCAGTCGATCAGGCCCGGCATCAGCGTGCGCCCGGCAAGGTCGATCACCCGGGCCGACGACGCGGTGAGCGGCCGGTCCGAGACCTCCCGGATCGTGCCACCCTCGACCAGCACGTCGTACCCCTCGAGCGCGGCGTCGTGGGTGCCGTCGAGGATCGTGGCGTTGCGGAACAGGATGAGGTCGGCGCTCATGCGGGCGGTCCCTTCGGGTGATGAGGCGGCCCGGAGGGCCGGGCACGCGGGGCTTTCCGCGGCACACTGGACAGCGAGAAAAAAACAGGCAAGCTTGTTTTTTTATCAGGCAGCCGCGCCCGGAGGACAGGTGACGCAGACCGGACGCCCGCCTCAGGCGCGCAGCCTCGCGACCCGCGAGCGGCTGGTGCGCGCGACGATCGACGAGATCCATGCCGTCGGCTATCACGCCGCGACGACGCACCGGATCGCCGAGCGGGCGCAGGTCTCCCGCGGGGCGCTGCTGCACCACTTCCCGAGCCGGGCCGATCTCGTGCGCGCGGCGCTCGAAACCCTGCTCGACGACGGCACCGCCGAGATCAGGGCGGTGTCGCAGGACGTGCGCACGGGCGCGCTGCCGCTCGCCGACTTCGTCGAGGTCCTGTGGCCCCTCTTCTCCGGCCGGTTCTTCCAGGTCTCGATGGAGCTGATCACCGAATCCCGCACCGATGCGGCCTTGCGCGAGAGCCTGATCCCGGTGGTGCACCGCTTCCACGCCGCCCTCGACGCGATCTGGGTCGAGTTCTGCGATGCCGAAACCCGGCCGGCGCGGGAAGCGAGGATCATCCTCAACCTCACGGTGAACCTGTTGCGCGGCATGGGCGTGCAGACGGTGCTGCGGCCCGATCCCGACTATTTTCGCGATCTGATCGAGGCCTGGAAGGCGGTGCTGCCGCAGCTCGTCGCCGGCCAGGCGGGCGACGCGGCCTTCGCCGGCCCGCGCTTTCGCGAGGCTCTGGCGTGACCGCCCGCGGGCTTGGCACCCCTCTTGCCAACACGTCGCTCGTCGCCGGGGCAGGGACCCGCCTTGCCAAAAGGGTCGAGACCTGTCCTACAAATAGGTCAGCTGTCGTCATCTCGAAGCCGTGAACCGCATGAGTGCCGCCACCGTCTCGCCCGCCGCGCCCGGCCTCTCGGCCCGGCTCGGCCGCCTCGCCGTCCTGGCGGCCGTCATCCTGGCCTACGCGGTCGTGTTCGCCCCGATCGTGATGGTGGTAGTGACCTCGTTCTTCGACCAGGAGATCGTCACCTTCCCGCCGGAGGGCCTCACCTGGCGCTGGTATCTCAACGCCTGGGCACAGCGCGACTTCGCCCGCGGTTTCCTCACCTCGCTCCAGATCGCGCTGGCCGCGACGGCCATCGGCGTGCCGCTCGGCACCGCCGCGGCGCTCGCGCTGGTGCGGGCCAACCTCCCGGGACGCGGGCTCATCAACACCTTCCTGCTGTCTCCTCTCGCGGTGCCGGCGATCGTCGCGGGCTCGGCCCTCTACATGTTCTATCTCAGGGCCGAGGACTGGCTCGATACGGACATCAAGGCGACGCTCGGCGGCCTCGTCGCCGCCAACGTCCTGATCACCATTCCCTGGACGGTCCGCCTCGTCACCGCGAGCCTTGCCGGGCTCGACCGCTCGGCGGAGGAGGCGGCGGCCAATCTCGGCGCGACGCCGCTCACGGTGTTCCGCCGCATCACCCTGCCGATGCTGCGGCCCGGCATCGTGGCGGCGGCCCTGTTCTCCTTCGTGGCGAGCTTCGAGAACCTCGAACTCAACCTCCTCCTCGTCGGCCCGGGGCGCACCACCCTGCCCGTCGCCATGCTGAGCTACCTGGAATTCCGAATGGACCCGACCCTGGCCGCCGTCGCGACCGCGCAGATCCTGATGGTGACGATCCTGATGCTGGTCACCGACCGCTTCGTGAAGCTGTCGCGGATCGTCTGATGGGCACCCTCCAGCTCGACGGCGTCACCAAGCGCTACGGCGAGGCGATCGCGGTCGCCGGCGTCGATCTCGACATCCGCCAGGGCGAGCTCGTGGCGCTCCTCGGCCCCTCCGGCTGCGGCAAGACCACGACGCTCCGGATGGTCGCGGGCTTCATCGAGCCCACCGCCGGCCGCGTCCTCATCGGCGGGCGCGACGTGACGCGGCTGCCGCCGCACGCCCGCGACACCGGCATGGTGTTCCAGTCCTACGCGCTGTTCCCGCACATGAGCGTCGCCGACAATGTCGGCTTCGGGCTGGAGATGCGGAAGGTCGCGCGTGCGGAGCGCGACCGGCGCATCGCCGAGGCCCTGCGGCTGGTGCGCCTCGACGCGCTCGCCGACCGGCTGCCGCGCCAGCTCTCCGGCGGGCAGCAGCAGCGCGTCGCCCTGGCCCGGGCGCTGGTGGTGAGCCCGGCGGTGTTCCTCCTCGACGAGCCCTTGTCGAACCTCGACGCGAAGCTGCGCTCCGAGGTGGGCCTGGAGATCCGCGACTTGCAGAAGCGCCTCGGCCTCACCACCCTGATGGTCACCCACGACCAGGACGAGGCGTTGGCCATGGCCGACCGGCTGGTGGTGATGGAGCACGGCCGCGTGCTCCAGGTCGGCAGCGCCGAGGATCTCTACGAGCGCCCGGCCAACGCGTTCGTCGCCGGCTTCGTCGGGCGCTGCAACCTGCTCGACGGCGCGCGCGAGGGCGCCGACGTGTTTCGCCTGGCGAGCGGCGCCGCCGTGCCATGCGCGCCCGACGCGACCACCACGAGCGGCCTCCTGGCGATCCGGCCCGAGCGGATCGAGGTCGCGCCCGACCCCGCCGGCACCGGCCGCTTACGGGCCATGACCTATCTGGGCGCCCGCACCGAGTATCACCTCGATCTCGCCGGCGAGGCGATCGTCGCGGTCAGCCCGACGCCGCTCCCCGACGATCCCCGCCGCCGCCTCGCGGCCGGCGATCCCGTCCGCATCACCTGGACCCCCGACGCCGCCCGCGTCATCCCCTCTACGGAGAGCCCCGCCCGATGATCACCCGTCGCTCCCTGATCGCCAGCAGCGCCGCCCTCGGCCTCGCCGGCACCCTCCCCGCCCGGGCCGAGGCCGCCTCGATCGTCGTCGGCACCTGGGGCGGCGATTACGGCGCGCTGCTCCAGCAGAACATCGACGTCCCGCTGATGAAGCCGCAGGGCATCGAGGTCTCGCAGGACATCGCCAACCAGGATCCGCGCCGCACCAAGCTGATCGCCGAGCGCACCAGCCGCCGCGCCAGCATGGACGTCGCCTGCATCAACGACATCGACAGCTACATGCTGAGCCAGCTCGGCGTGCTGGAGACCGTGCCGTCCGCCGAGGTGCCGCGCCTGTCGCAGGTGATCGACGTCTTCCGCAAGCCGCACTCGATCCCGCACATCTACTCGGCGCTGGTCGTGCTCTACAACCCGAGCAAGGTCACGACCCCGCCGACCCGCTACGCCGACATCTTCGACCCCAAGTACAAGGGCCGGGTCGGCTTCTCGGACATCCTCTGGAACTTCAACATGGCCGGCGCCAATATCGGGGCCGGCGGCACGCCGACCGACTTCACCAAGGGCCAGGCGGCCCTGATGGACCTGAAGAAGCTCTCGCCGAAGGTCTATCCCTCGAACGAGACCCTGGCCGCGGCCCTCAAGTCCGAGGAGGTGTGGATCTCGCTGATGTGGCTCGCCCGCGGCTTCATGTGGAAGCAGGCCGGCATCCCGGTCGCGATGGCGATCCCGGAGGAGGGCGCGCTGCCGATCCTGTTCGAGGCCGGCGTGCCGAAGAACTCGCGGGCCAAGGACGGCGCCTTCAAGTACCTGAACGCCATGCTCGACCCGACGGCGCAAGTCGCCTTCGCGCAGAAAATGGGCTACGTGCCGACCGTCAAGGACGCGAAGCTCCCGGAGGATCTGGCCAAGCAGATCAGCCTGACGGAGGCCCAGCAGGCCAAGCTCCGCCCGCTCGACTACGCCACGATGCAAGCGCAGCAATCGGCGTTCAACGACTTCTGGAACAAGGAGTTCAAGGGGTAGGGTGTCGGATCAGCCGCACAGCCTCGTTTCTCCGCCTGATTCCATCCACAACCTCATCCTGAGGTGTCAGTCGATCGGAGATCGAC
>JAEWKL010000167.1 GCA_023386115.1 Pseudomonadota bacterium | reverse complement strand
CGCCGGAGGCGCCCGGTGATCGACCGCCGCACCCTCCTCGCCGCGGCCCTCGCGGGCGCCGCCCTGCCGGCCCGTGCGGCGGCCGGCGACACCCTGCGCATCGGCTACCAGAAGAACGGCATCCTGGTCGTCGCCAAGCAGCAGGGCGTGATCGAGGCGCGGCTCAAGGCCCTCGGTGTCGGCGTCATCTGGGTCGAGTTCTCGTTCGGCCCGCCGCTCCTCGAGGCGATCAGCCTCGGCGCCATCGACCTCGGCCCGACCGGCGACACGCCGCCGATCTTCGCGCAGGCCGCCGGGTCTCCCCTCGTCTACGTGGCGGCGCAGGAGGCCGCGGGTTCGGGCGCCGCGATCCTGGTGCAGAAGGACTCGCCCATCCGCGGCCTCGCGGATCTGAAAGGCAAGCGCGTCGCCTTCGCCAAGGCGTCGAGCGCGCACAACCTCACCATCGCGGCCCTGGAGAAGGCGGGCCTGACCTACCGCGACATCGAGCCGGTGCCGCTGGCGCCGGCCGACGCCGCGGCCGCCTTCGCCCGCGGCAGCGTCGATGCCTGGACGATCTGGGACCCGTACTTCGCCATCGCGGAGACGCAGCCGACCACCCGGGTGCTGACGCTCTCCAACGACATCGCCAAGCCCAACAGCTTCTTCCTCGCCCATCGGACCTTCGCGGCCGAGCGCGGCCCGGTGCTGGACGCGGCGCTCGACGCGCTCGCGGGGGTGGCGCGGTGGTGCGGGGCCAATCGGGGCGAGGTGGCGGCGATCCTCGCAAAGGGCACGGGCGTGCCGCTCGACGCGACGCGCCGGTCGGTGGACCGCACCGACTACGTCATCAGCCCGATGACCCCCGGGGCGGTGGCCGAGCAGCAGCGCGTCGCCGACCGCTTCCACGCCCTCGGGCTGATCCCGCGGCCGATCAGGATCGCCGACGCGCTCCGCATGCCCGTCTCTCAGAACGGCTGATCCCATGCCTGCCCTCCCCTCCCCCGCCGCGGCGGCGCGGCGCCTCGCCCCCTGGCTCCTGCCGGCGCTGATCCTCGTCGGCTGGCAGATCGCCGGCTCGGCCGGTCTGGTCTCGACCCGGCTGATGCCCGCCCCCCTCGACGTGGCGGCGGCCGGCTGGCGCCTGGCCGAGACCGGCGAGCTCTGGACGAATCTCGGCGTCAGCTTCCTGCGGGCGGCGAGCGGCTTCCTGATCGGCGGCGGCATCGGCTTCGCCCTCGGCCTCGCCAACGGATTGTCGCGCCTGTCGGACCGGCTCACCGACACCACCGTGCAGATGATCCGCAACATCCCGCACCTGTCGCTGATCCCGCTGGTGATCCTGTGGTTCGGCATCGGCGAGGAGGCCAAGCTCTTCCTGGTGGCGCTCGGGGTGTTCTTCCCGATCTATGCCAACACCCTGCACGGCATCCGCTCGGTCGATCCGCAGCTGGTCGAGATGGGCCGGATCTACGGCATGCCGGGACCTGAGCTGTTCCGGCGCGTGGTGCTGCCCGGCGCCTTGCCGTCGATCTTCGTGGGCCTGCGCTACGCGCTCGGCATCATGTGGCTGACGCTGATCGTCGCCGAGACGATCTCGGCCTCTTCGGGGCTCGGCTACATGGCGATGCAGGCCCGCGAGTTCATGCTGGTCGACGTCGTGGTGCTGGCGATCCTGATCTACGCGCTGCTGGGCAAGGTCGCCGACCTGCTGACCCGCCAGCTGGAGCGGGCCTGCCTGGCCTGGAACCCGGCCTACCGCTCGGCCTGATCCTCAGCTCCCGCTTCCAGGATTTTCCTGCAGGATTTTTCACCCATGTTCGCCAGCACCCTGCGCCGGTTCGAGGGCATCGCGCCCGCCTCCCCCGCCCGCCTGCGCCGCGAGATCATCGACCGCGAGATCGCCCGCGACCGGACGACGGCCGGCCTCGGCCTCAGCTTGCTCGCCCTGTCCAAGAGCTTCGACGGCGGTCCGCCGGTCATCGACGGGCTCGACCTGCATATCCCGGCCGGCCAATTCGTCGCCGTGGTCGGGCGCTCGGGTTGCGGCAAGTCCACCCTGCTGCGCCTGATTCTCGGCCTCGAAACGCCGAGCGCCGGGCGCGTCGCGGTCGAGGGCGGGGAAGCCCATCGCGGGGAAGCGCCGCGCCGGATCATGTTCCAGGAGCCGCGGCTCCTGCCCTGGGCGCGGGTCCTCGACAACGTCGCGGTGGGGCTGCGCGATGGCTCGGCGGCGGAGCGGCGGGAGCGCGCCGCGGCGGCGCTTCAGGAGGTCGGCCTCGCCGACAAGGCGGGGCAATGGCCGTCGACCCTCTCGGGCGGCCAGCGCCAGCGGGTGGCGCTCGCCCGCGCCCTCGTCAGCCGCCCGGGGCTCCTCGCCCTCGACGAGCCCCTCGGCGCCCTCGACGCGCTGACCCGCATCGACATGCAGGCGATGATCGAGCGGATCTGGCGCGCCCAAGGCTTCACGGCGCTCCTCGTCACCCACGACGTCGCCGAGGCGGTGGCGCTCGCCGACCGCATCCTGGTGGTCGAGGCCGGCCGCATCGCCCTCGACGTGGCGGTGCCGGTGTCCCGTCCGCGCCGGCGCGGCGACCCGGAGCTGGCGGCGCTCGAAGGGCGCATCCTCGACCACCTGCTCGACGGGCGCGCCTGAGCGCGCGCTCCATGGGAGACTTCCAATGACCGGCCAGACCGATGTCCTCTGGTTCCTGCCCACCCATGGCGACGGCCGCTATCTCGGCGCACAGGAAGGGGCCCGGGCCGTCACCCTGCCCTACCTGCGCCAGATCGCCCAGGCTGCCGACGAACTCGGCTATTTCGGCGTTCTGCTGCCGACCGGGCGCTCCTGCGAGGATTCCTGGGTCGTCGCCTCGGCGCTCGCGCCCCTGACGAAGCGCCTGCGCTTCCTGGTGGCGGTGCGGCCGGGCCTGCAATTGCCCGCCACCGCCGCCCGCATGGCCGCGACCCTCGACCGGATCTCGGACGGGCGGCTCCTGATCAACGTGGTCACCGGCGGCGATCCGGTGGAGCTGCGCGGCGACGGCGTGTTTCTGGCCCATGACGAGCGCTACGCGGTGACCGACGAGTTCCTGCGGGTCTGGCGCGGGCTCCTCTCCGGCGAGACCGTGACCTATGAGGGCGAGCACCTGCGGCTGGAGGACGGGCGCCTGATCTTCCCGCCGGTCCAGCGGCCCTACCCGCCGCTCTATTTCGGCGGCTCGTCGCCGGCCGGGATCGAGGTCGCGGCCGAGCATTGCGACGTCTACCTGACCTGGGGCGAGCCCCCGGCCGACGTGGCGGAAAAAATCGCGCGGGCCCGCGAGGCGGCGGACAAGCGCGGAAAAACCTTCTCCTACGGCATCCGCCTGCACGTCATCGTGCGCGAGACAGAATCCGCGGCCTGGGAGTCGGCCGAGTCGCTGATCTCGCGCCTCGACGACGCCACCATCGCCAAGGCGCAGGCGACCCTGGCGCGCCAGGATTCCGTCGGACAGAGCCGGATGATGCAGCTGCACGGCGGCCGGCGCGACAAGCTCGTGGTCTCGCCGAACCTCTGGGCCGGCGTCGGCCTGGTGCGGGGCGGTGCCGGCCCCCCCCGCGTGGGGGGCCCCCCCCCCGGGGCC
>JAEWKL010000720.1 GCA_023386115.1 Pseudomonadota bacterium | reverse complement strand
CGAAGGAGGCCTCCAGAAGTCTCGGCGGTCTCTGGAGCCCTCCTTCGAGGCTCCTTTCAGTCGCACCTCAGGATGAGGTCGTGGGTGGGAAAGGCTGATCTTGTACTTGCGGGGTAACGCCGGCCCTCACCCCACCGCCCTCCCGCACCCCCGCAACCCCACCCCCATATGCCCCGGCGCCGGCGCCTCGACCGCGATCGCCGGCTTCTTCGGGTAGAGCGGCAGGGCGAGCGCCCTTGCGTGGAGTTGCAGACCCGGCCCGCCCTGGCGCGGGGCGCTGCCGTAGATCGGATCGCCGAGGATCGGCCAGCCCATCGCGGCGCAATGCACCCGCAGCTGGTGGGTGCGCCCGGTCACCGGAATCAGCGCCAGCCAGGTCCGCCCGGCGGCCGGATCGCGCCCCATCACCCGCCAGCGGGTGAGCGAGGGGTCGCCGGCGGGATCGGTCTTCATCCACCAGCTGCGCGGATCGTCGGAGCGGCGCATCAGCGGCAGATCGATCTCGCCGGTCTCCTCCGACGGACCGCCCTCGACCAGCGCCCAGTAGGTCTTCGCCGCCCGACCCTGCGCGAACAGGGCGTTCAGCCGGGCCAGCGCCTTCGCGTGCCGGCCGAGGGCCAGGCAGCCCGACGTGTCGCGATCGAGGCGGTGGGCGGCCTCCGGGCGGCGCGGCAGGCCGAAGCGCAGGGCGTCGAGGTGCTGGGTCAGGGTCTCGCCGCCCTTCGGCCCCGGATGCACCGGCAATCCCGCCGGCTTGTCGATGACGAGCACCAGGGCATCGCGGTAGAGGAGCCGCGAGAGTATGTCGTCAACGATCATGAGCCTGTCGCAGTGGCGGCGGATGCGGGCGAAGTTCGGGGCAGGCCGCCCTAGATCGTCCGCAGGGTCGGGAGCAAGTGCGGATGAGTGAGACGAAACAGCCGGGCTGGTTCGGCCGACTGTTCGGCCGGAAGGCCGAGACGCCGACTGAAACCCCTGCCGAGACCCCTGCCGAAACGCCCGTCGGAACCGCCGAGCCCGGACCCGATCCCGCCGAGACGATGCCGACGGAGCCGACCGGCACCCTGTCGGAAGGCGTGCCCGACTTCGCCACCGGCGCCGACGACGTGCTCCCGGCGCCGCCGACCGTGACGGAGGCCTCGCCCGAGACCGAGACGGCGCACGACCTGCCCGAGGAGCTGGCCGGCGCCGATCTGGAGCCGGTCGAGGGGGTGCAGCCCGAAGGCCAGGTGCCGGCGGCTCCCGAGCCGGAGGTCGAGGAGTCCAGGGTCGAGGAGTCCGGGATCCAGGAGCCCGAGGTTCAACCATCCGAGCCCGATTCGCTGGTGATCTACCAGCCTCCTGCGGAGCCCGAGGCCCCGGCGGAGAGGCGCAGCTGGTGGGGCCGGCTGACCGGCGGCCTCAAGCGCACCTCCTCGGCCCTGTCCGACCGGGTGACCGGGCTGTTCACCAAGCGCAAGCTCGATGCCGACACCCTAGAGGAGCTGGAGGACGCGCTGATCCAGGCCGATTTCGGCCTCGAGACCGCGACCCGGATCGCCGAGGCGGTCGGCAAGGGCCGCTACGAGAAGGGCATCGCCCCCGACGAGGTGCGGGCGATCCTGGCGACGGAGGTCGAGCGCGCCCTCGATCCGGTGGCCCAGCCGCTCGTCATCGACACGACGAAGAAGCCGTTCGTGATCCTGATGATCGGCGTCAACGGCGCCGGCAAGACCACGACGATCGGCAAGCTGACCCAAAAATTCCGGGCGCAGGGGCACAGCGTGATGCTGGCCGCCGGCGACACCTTCCGGGCCGCGGCGATCGAGCAGCTGCGGGTCTGGGGCGAGCGCACCGGCGCGCCGGTGGTGGCCCGCCCGCAAGGATCGGACGCCGCCGGCCTCGCCTACGACGCCCTCCAGGCCGCGCGCGAGGCCGGCACCGATATCCTGCTGATCGACACCGCCGGCCGGCTCCAGAACAAGGCCGGGCTGATGGCGGAGCTCGAGAAGGTGATCCGGGTGATCCGCAAGCTCGACGCCGAGACGCCCCACGCCGTGCTCCTCGTCCTCGACGCCACGGTGGGCCAGAACGCGCTGAGCCAGGTCGAGATCTTCCAGAAGGCCGCCGGTGTCACCGGGCTCGTCATGACCAAGCTCGACGGCACGGCGCGGGGCGGCATCCTGGTGGCGCTCGCCGCCAAGTTCGGCCTGCCGGTGCACTATATCGGCGTCGGCGAGGGGGTCGACGACCTGGAGCCCTTCGCGGCGCGGGACTTCGCCCGGGCGATCGCCGGGCTGGACAAGGGGTGAGCGGGGGCCGTCAGGCCCCCTCACTCCGCGCAATAGGCCGCCATGCCCTCGGCCAGCGCGTCGAAGGCCACCCGGCAGCGGCGCAAGGCGCGCAGGTCCTCGTGCATCGCCACGAAGGTCGGCAGCTCCCAGACCAGCTCCGGCAGCACCCGGATCAGGTCCGGGTCGCGGGCGGCGAGCGCCGTGTGGCAGGCGCCGAGGCCGAAGCCGGCCCGGAGCGCCGCGAGCTGCGCCAGGGTGCTGTCGCTGCGCCAGGCGAAGGAGGTCTCGTCGAGGGCGGGCGCCGCGCGCATCATCGCCCGCAGGAACGGCGTCTCGGCGTCGAACCCGATCACGCTGTGGCGGGCGAGGTCCGCCGCGGTCGCCGGCACGCCGCGCCGGGCGAGGTAGCGGCGGTGCCCGTAGAGGCCCAGGC
>JAEWKL010000699.1 GCA_023386115.1 Pseudomonadota bacterium | reverse complement strand
CGCCCGCCCCGCCGCTCCCGGGCTTCCGCTCGGTCGGCGGGACGACGGGGCAGTGGTGGGGCCGCAACCTCAGCGGCATTCCGGTCTTCGGCACCCATCATCGATCCGGCCTCTCGGGCTGGGTGGTGACGATCGGCATCGAGCAGGCGGCGCTGCGGGCGCCCTTCGTCACCTCGGTCCTAGTGCTGGCACCGGTGATCCTCGGCATCCTCGCGATCGCGCTGGTCGCCTCGCTGCTCGTCGGCCGCCGGATCCTGCTCGCCAAGGCCCTGCTGTCCCAGGCGGCGGACGACCGCAGCCGGGGCGTCGGCTTGCGGATGCCGGTGACGCCGATCCGGGAGGTGAACGAGGTCGGGGCGGTGCTGGCGCAGACCTCGGCGATCCTGCGGCGGCAGGCGGCCGCCCTGCGCAAGAGCAACGCCGACCTCGAGGACCGCATCGCCGCGCGCACCCGGGAGCTCGTCGAGAAGGAGGCGGTCCTCACGATGACGCTGGACGCGATGGACCAGGGCCTGATCATGGTCGACGCGCAAGGCCGGGTCGCGGTCACCAACCGCCGGCTCGCCGAGGTCCTCGACCTCGACCCGGCCTTCCTGGCCTCGCGCCCGTCGCGAGAGGCGATGCGGCAGGCCCTGACGGCGACCGGAGACGATGCGGGGTTCGACCCGGCCCTCGCGCATGCGATCGCGGCCGGCGACCTCGGGGTCATCGGCGACCACTCCGAGCGCACGCGGCCGAACGGCGCCATCCTGGAGGTCCACACCACGCCGACCGCCGATGGCGGCGTGCTGCGCACGATCACCGACATCACGGCGCGCCGCGCCGCCGAGGCAGCCCTGCGGCGCAAGACGGCCCTGCTCGACGCGACCCTCGCCAACATGGACCAGGGGGTGCTGGTGATCGACGCCGCCGGCCTGATCCAGCTCTGCAACGAGCGGGCGATCGACCTCCTCGGCCTGCCGCCGGACTACCGCCACAGCCACCCGGCCTTCGCCGACCTCGTGGCCTGGCAGAGCGCGCGCGGCGAGTTCGCCGGGGCCCGGGTGGAGCGCGAAGCCTGGCTCAAGCTCAAGGGCGACCTTCTCGCCGCCCCGCCGGTCTACGAGCGCACCCGCCCGGACGGCACCGTGCTCGAGGTGCGCACCGTGCGCCTCGCCGAGGGCGGGGCGATCCGCACCTTCTCGGACGTGACCGAGCGCAAGCGGCGCGAGCTCGCCGTGCTGGAGGCCAACCGCGTCGCCGAGGCGGCGCGGCTGCAGGCCGAAGCCGCGCAGCGCCAGGCCGAGTCGGCGAGCGCCGCCAAGACCGAGTTCCTCGCCACGATGTCGCACGAGATCCGCACCCCCCTCAACGGCGTGATCGGCTACGCCGAGCTCCTCGTCCGGGCGGGCGACCTGTCGCCGGAGCAGAGCCGCAGCGCCGAGCGGATCCAGGAGGCGGGCCAGGCCCTGCTGACGGTGGTCAACGACGTGCTCGACTTCTCGAAGATCGAGGCCGGGCAGATCGACCTCGACCCGCAGCCCTTCGGGCCGGCGGCGCTCGCCGACGGCGCGGTCTCGATCGTCCGGACCGCGGCCGACGCCAAGCGCCTGGCGCTGACCGTGGAGACGGCGCCGGGCCTCGCCGCGCGCCTGGTGGGCGACCCGGACCGGCTGCGCCAGGTGCTGCTCAACCTCGTCAACAACGCGATCAAGTTCACGCCGGCGGGCCGCGTCACCCTGCACCTGTCGAGCACGCCGCTCGCGTGCGGGCGCCACGCCCTGCGGGTCGCGGTCCACGATACCGGGATCGGCATCCCGGCCGACCGGCTCGGCCAGCTCTTCCAGCGCTTCAGCCAGGTCGACGGCTCGATCCAGCGCCGCTTCGGCGGCACCGGCCTCGGCCTGGCGATCAGCCGGCAGCTGATCGAGGCCATGGGCGGCGAGATCGGGGTCGAGAGCCGGCCGGGCGCGGGCTCGACCTTCTGGTTCGCCGTCCCGCTGCCGGCGGCGGCGGAGGGAGAGGCGGCCCGGGAGCGGCCCCCGCTCGCCCCGCTCGCGCGGCCGGCTAAGGTCCTCCTCGTCGAGGACAGCCCGGTCAACCAGGACATCGCCCGCGCCATCCTGGAGCGCCGCGGGCACCAGGTGACGGTGGCGGGCGACGGCGCCGAGGCGATCCTGGCCGTGCAGGCGGGCGGGTATGACGTGGTGCTGATGGACGTGCAGATGCCCGGCATGGACGGGCTGACCGCGACGCGCCACATCCGCGCGCTCGACCGTCCGGCGAGCCGCCTGCCGATCGTGGCGCTCACCGCCAACGTGCTGCCGCCGCAGATCGCCCAGTTCCGCGCCGCCGGCATGGACGACCATGTCGGCAAGCCGTTCCGGCCCGACGAGTTCCTGGCGACGGTGGAGCGCTGGAGCGTGCCGCGGACGGCCGACGCGGCCTGACGGCGCGGGACCGGCCGCTTGCCGCGGCAGCATGAGCCCTCCATGTCTCCCGCCGAAATGTCTTGCGCCGAGATGCCTTGCGCCGAATCTTGCGCCGGAATCGACACGGGAGACCTCCGTCATGGCCAAGCAGGACCGCAGCGCGCTGATCGTCGGGGCCTCGCGGGGGTTGGGGCTCGGGCTCGTGCGGGCCTTCCTCGCCCGCGGCTGGGCGGTCACCGCCACCGCCCGGGGCGAGGCGCCGGCGCTCGCCGCCGTGAGCCCCGTCGCGCCCGAGATCCGGCGCGTCGACATCGACGACGATGCGGGCGTGGCGCGCCTGCACGACGATCTCGCGGGACGGAGCTTCGACGTGGTGTTCGTGGTGGCGGGCGTCGCCGACGGCGCCCATGTGCCGCTGCCGCAGGGCGACCGGGCGACGGCGCTCAAGGTCTACGAGACCAACGCAGTGAGCCCGATCCGCTTCGCCGAGACCTTCGCCGACCGGATCGCCCCCGGCGGCCTGATGGTGCTGATGAGCTCGGTCCTCGGCAGCGTCTCGCTCAACGAGGGCGGCGGCTGGGAGAGCTACCGGGCGAGCAAGGCCGCCCTCAACACCCTCGCCCGCTCCTTCTCCTCCCGCCACCGCGACGCGCCGTTCGGGACGGTGCTGATGCATCCGGGCTGGGTGCGCACCGACATGGGCGGCCCGGAGGCCGACATCGACGTCGCCACCAGCGCCGAGGGAATGGCGGAGGTGGTGGAGGGGCGGCTCGGGCAGCGGGGCTGCGTGTACGTGGATTATCGAGGTGAGACGGTGGCGTGGTAGGCGTCGATCGGTAGCCTGGCCGGTCAGGCCCGCCCGCCGGCATCGGCGAGCTTCAGCATCACGGGGGCGGCCGCCCGGAGCGCGGCGCATTCCTCCTCCGACAGGCACGCCGTCATCGCCTGCGCGAGCCAGGACCGGCGGGCGTGCATCTCGGCCTGGAGCAGGGCCCGGCCTTGCTCGGTCAGGGAGACGATCGTCTCCCGCCGGTCCGTCTCGCCCCTGTGCCGCGCGATGCATCCCGCCGCGTCGAGGGCGGCGAGGAGCCGGGTGACCGATTGCGCCTGCAATCCCTCGCTGTCGGCGAGGCGGGCCGCCGGCAGGGGCCCGTTCCGCTCCAGGCTGGCGAGAAGCCCGATCCCGGCCAGGGAGATGCCGGTCTCCGTCCGCTCGGCGCGCAGGCGCCGGCCGAGCCGCAGCACGCCACGAAGGATAGGCGCCGCGTCGCTCGCGCTGATCCGATCCGATTTGCTACGCATTGCGTACCTTTCAATCGTCGCTTATTGCTACGCATAGCGTATCGAATCGGCGGGAGACAGCGGCGATGAGGTCGATCGACGGGGCACGCCGCGCCAGGGCGATCGGGGAGCGGCTCCGGGCAAAGCCCGACATACCCGCCATGATCGCGAGCGGCGTGGCGCTCGGCACGCTGATCCTCATCGGAGACGGGGCCGGACATCCGGGAGCCGGTCACCTGGCGGCGCTCGGCGCCCTGGTCTTCGGGGGCACGCGGACGGGCGGCTCGCTCCCGGACTCGGTGCGGGAGGTGGCGACGGTCGGCGTCCCGGCCGGGCTCGCGATCTCGGCGGGCTCGCTCCTCCCGCAAGCGGGTGCGTGGGCGACTCCGGGCTTCGTCCTGCTCGCCGGCGCCGCCGCGGTCGCAGGTGGCTACAGCCGATGGATGGCGGTCGCCGCCGCGCGCTTCGTCGCCGTCCTGGCGATCATGGTCAATGCCGCCCTCGCCGCCGGGTCGGGGCGCGCCGTCCTGGTCCTCGGCGCCCTTGGCGCGGCCTTCGCGGCCACCGTCGTCCTGATGACCGGCATCGTCGCCCGCGCGAACGGCTTCGTCGCGCAGGCCGCTGCTGAAGGGCGCGAGCGGCCGATGATCCC
>JAEWKL010000695.1 GCA_023386115.1 Pseudomonadota bacterium | reverse complement strand
GTGGAACGGCGTGCCGGCGCTGTAGCGGCTCGGCCGGTGGCGGGCGAAGCCGATCTCGGACGGCGACAGGCCGAGCGCCACGGCGAGCGCCGTGGCGTCCGGCTCCTCGCCCCAGCTCTCCGGCAGGCGCGGCAGGCGGAAGCGCGCGCGGCCTCTCCCCTCCCCGGTCTCGACCACGCAGGGCACTACCCCGACCTGCTCCTCCAGGCCGAACGCCACCGCGTCGGCGATCTCCGCCCGCCGGTCGCCGAGGGCGAGCAGCACCGCGGTGCCGACGGTCGGGTGGCCCGCGAAGGCGAGCTCCTGGGCCGGCGTGAAGATCCGCAGCCGCGCCCGGTGCCGGGCCTCGGCGGGCGGCAGCACGAACACCGTCTCCGACAGGTTGAACTCCCGGGCGATGGCCTGCATCGCCGAATCGTCCAGCCCCTCGGCGTCCAGCACCACCGCCAGGGGGTTGCCGGCAAGGGCTGAGTCGGTGAACACGTCCAGGGTGGCGTAGCGGCGTGCGGGCATCGGGTCTCGTCCTTGGGGTCGTGTCCTGGCGGGGCTCGCAGGCGAGGCAGCACGGATCGGGTCGGCGGTGCAAGCCCCCGGGGACAGAGGACCCGTCATGCGGAGCCGCTGTGGCAGTTGCGCGAAACTGCCACAACGGCGTGTCAACCGGACCGCCCCGAATTTCCCGGCTCCCATTCCTGAGAGGATGGAGCCATGTCGGAGCGAACAGCCCCGCTTCCCCCCAGATGCGCGAGCGCGCGGTGCGGGGCCGTTGGGAACGAGACCTGAGCCTGGGACTGAAGAATCCGGTGATCGGGACGCTGGTCGAGCATAGCGCGAACGATCTTACCGCTGTGGCTGCAAGCCTCGACAGCAGACCACGCAAGACGCTGAACTGGAGACCCCGGCAGAGGCGCGCGACGCTGTGCTGGCTGCCGGGCAAAATGGTGTTGCGACGACCGCCTGAACCCAAGCAATATCCGGCCTTGCGCTATACCGAGCGCTTGGCCAGAGCAGGGATCCGGCCAGAGCAGGCTTCAAGCCATTGGCCGGCAGCGTCGGCGACAGCGAGGATCAACAGCCTGTTCACGGCGACGATGATCCGTCGGCGCGGGCCGCCTGACCTCAGATAATCAGGCTCCCGGAAAACCGGGGCGGTTCAGCCACGGCGTCCGGATGCCAAGGCGTCCGGCGCCACAGCGCCGAGGCCCGTTCGGGCTGAGCCGGCGCCTTCGAAAAGGCTCGTTCGACGGCGCCACGGTATAACCTGCTCCAGTTGCGCATCTCCCAGTCGTGAACGGGCAGCGACTTACCACGTACCCCGCACCTGAAGCCTCGCCGCGTGATCGAGACAGCACCGATATCACTTTACGTAAAGTTGCATCGGGATGGATGCATCGTCGTTGTGGCGCCACCATGGCATGGGCGCCGACTCGGATCGCAATCCCGAACATCATCGCACCGATTTTCGATAATCCTTTCATCGATCCTCGCATCCTGTCCACCTTATATATTTCTGGCAATGACGCCAACATAGTGAATTGATTTTGGTTAAACGGTACCCTTGAAGACGATGATTGGCATTGTTCGGAACGAAAATGGGCGGCACGAGGCCGCCCTGAGTGACACGGCTGCGGGGACTGCTACGATCGATGATCGAGAGGAAACGTCAACGCTGTCCCTCGGTGCTCGTCGCGGCAGGCTCTGCGATAAACCTAGTCGAGGACCATGTTTTTGGATTCTACATCGAGCAACCAGATGCACGATGCGGCAACCGCGAGGAATGCCGAGATCATGCCGAGGGACAGCGTGAAGTTCGCAGCCATGACGGGCGCGATGATCGACGGCGCCAGGAGCCCTCCCACGCGAGCGACAGCACCGGCCGTCCCCATTCCACTCGCGCGAAGTCCTGTCGGATAGATTTCCGGCGTGAAGGCGTAGATCGCCCCCCAGGTCCCGAGCAGCGCGAAGCTCATGAGAAGCGTTGCACCGATCACGAGTTCAGGCGCTTTTCCCAGTCCGAACAGAAGGCAGCCACCGGCGCTGAGCAGAAGGAAGCCGATCAAAGTCGGCTTGCGACCCCATTTCTCGACCCCGTAGGCGGACAAGGCGAACCCAGGCAGCTGGACCAGGGCGACGAGCACCAGGAACATCTGGCCGCGCATATAGCCGAACCCCTCGGACGAGAGCCGGACGGGCAGATAGACGAAGACACCATAGTAGGACATCGAGATCAGCGCCCAGGCCAGAAGCATGAACACCGAGCGGCGGCGCAGGCCGCCGGAGAACAGCGCCAGGATTGATGTGCGCTCCATGGTGTCGGGGGCGAGCGGCGGGATGTCGGCCGTGGATTTGTTGACCTGCGCGATTCGCAGGAGGACTTTACGGGCCTCGTCCGACCGGCCGACCTTGTTCAGGTAGAGCGGCGACTCGGGAACGTAGAGCCGTAGCACGATGCCGATGATGGCCGGGATGCCGGTGAAGAAGAAGATCGTCCGCCACGCCTCGCCCCCCTGCGTTCCGGCATAGAGAGCCAGGACCGCGAGGAAGATGGTGCCGACGGCCCAGAAGGATTCGAGGAGCACGAGCCAGCGTCCGCGCCGGTCGGACGGGAGGAACTCGGCCATCATCGTGTAATCGACAGGCAACGTGCCGCCGACGCCGATGCCCGTGAGCAACCGCAGGACCATCAACCATTGCAGGCTCGGCGCGAAAGCCGACGCGACGCCGAAGACCGCATCGATCAGGATCGCGCTCATCAGCACGGGGCGTCGGCCGATGCGGTCGGCGAGGCGCCCGAACACGAAGGCGCCGATGAGCATGCCGACGAAGAACATCGTTCCCGTCTGCAAGGCGGTCGGCACGGACACCTCGAAGCTTCGCGCGATGGACGGGGCGCTGAAGCCGATGGCCAGCACCTGCATCGCATCCGCGGCCCAGACGAGCCCAAATATGACGAAAAGACGGTATTGGAATTTCCCAACACCCGCCAATTGTATTCCTTTTTCGACCGGGATCAGTGTAGCCAGCATGGGACCTCCTCCCCTGCATCGCGCGATACATGACCGCGAGATACATGGGCCAAATTCAGTGAGATGATCGATTTGGCTTATCCGGACGCGGCGGGGCAGCTTGACGTCCTACCACCGCCCACCGGATGATCTTGGCACCGATCGGAAGCACAGGTTCCCGCTTCCGATCGGGCATTTTTTGGCCAGCTGCGGATCGGCGCAGGCCGGCTGGGGCATCGTCCGACGAGCCGCACGCCGATTCGTCGAAAGACGCGGCAACATCAACAGTCCGGAGCCGTGCTCGACTGCAACGCGATCGGACGCTGCTCTAGCCGCGCTGGAACTGCATCTCCTTGACGACGATGTCGCCGTGACGGACGATGGGCTCGTCATCGAGGAACAGCGAGCAGCCGCGCATCGGAATGTCGAGGTGGCAGGCCGTGTCGTTCGGTCCGCCCAATTCGTTGTTGGGCCCGGTCGAGAACATGACGTTGCCGTAGAACGAGCGCGGCTCCATGCCCATGCCGCCGGGGAACTCGCCGGGCATCAGGCCGTGCCACTTGGCCTTCGGGTTCATGCCCCAGCCGACATGGCTCATGCCCAGGCCGCGCGGATCGTCGAAGCCGGCCATGTAGGACTTGACCAGCTCGGCCTCCAGGCCGCCGCGGATATCCCGGATCCAGCCCTTCTCGATCGTGTAGGCGATGGGCTCGCGGACGTAGACGTTCTGCGGCAGCAGGATGTCGCCCGGGGCAACGACGATCTGTCCATCCACGCCGTCGTCGTCACCGCCGGTGAAGACGAAGCCCGACGGCCAGTGGTCCCACCGACCCGGCTGGTCGGTGCAGGCGTACTCGGCGACGGTCGGATAGGTGTTGAGCTTGTAGGTGACGTCGGTGCCGTGCGGCGAGGTGATGCGCATCACCTTGGCCTTCTCGAGATAGGTCGCGGCGATCTCGACCTTCTCCCGCAGCTCCTTGGTGGGCAGCAGCCGGGCCAGCAACTCGGGCGGCTCCACCGCCGTCAGGACGCGGGTCCCCGCCGCCTGGATCGCCATCTGCTCGGGCGAGAACAGGAGGAAGATGCAGTCGATCAGCATGTCGGCGGCCTTGAGCGCCTCGACCGCCTCGGGCATCGCCGCCAGCCCGGTCTGGCCGACCGCCCAGGCGCCTACCGGCGATTGCGACGGCAGGCGCATATGGTACATCCTCGCGCCGAGCCGTTGGCCGGCCGCCATGAAGGCGTCCGCGTAGTCCAGCCGCTCGTTGCCCTGCGTGAGCACCACGAGCCTCTCGCCCTCGTGCACGCCGGACATCTTGAGCTGATGCAGGCATATTTCGGTAAAGCTGAAATGATCCACGGCTTTCGTCCTTCCCGGGTCAGCAGTTCCTCGTCGCGAAGATGCGAGCCGCAGCGTCAGCTGCGGCCCCGAGCGAAGTAGGAGACGGTCTCGTCGAGCGAGACGACGTCGCCGTACTTGGCGTCGATGTCGAACAGGTTGGCCTCGTGCGGCCCGGCATGGCGGTCGCCGACGCAGTCCCGCACCACGATGGGACGGAAGCCGTGCTGCACCGTATCGACCGCCGTCGCCCGGATGCAGCCGCTGGTCGAGCAGCCCGCCAGGACGACCGTGTCGATGCCCATGGCCCGCAGGGTGGAAGCGAGGCTCGTCCCGAAGAACGCGCTGGCATATTGCTTGGTGATCACCAGCTCGCCGGAGGACGGCTCGACCCCGTCGCAGAACTCCGCGAGGACGTTCCCGGGCGTCAGCGCCGCCATGACCGGCGCCTTCCTGACCCACATGCCGCCATCGGCGCAGTTCGGCGCGTGATAGAGGATGTTGGTGTGGATCACCGGGACCTGCGCCGCGCGTGCGGCCGTCAGGAGCGGCACGCTCTGCGCCACCGCGGCGACGACGCCGGGGGCGTAGAGGGGGGCGCCCTCCGTCGTGTAGGCCTTGATGAAGTCCACCATGAGGAGAGCTGGGGCCGCACCGAAACCGATGCGGTTGCCCCAGACGCCCTGGTAGTTCTCGGAGAGGCCCTGGGTAGAAACGCTTTGTGTCATGGGCCCGGCCTCAATAGGCGCCGGAGAGCAGGGCGCCGGCCCCGGGCACGACCGGCTCCAAGTCGAGCGCCTTGAGCATCTGGTAGGTCGTGGCCACCGCGGCGGTGACGACGGGCTTGCCGGTCAGCGCCTCGACCTTGGGAACGCTCGCCAGGGACGGCATCTGCACGCAGGCCGACAGGACGACCGCATCGACGTCCGAGGTGTCGAGATCCGCGACGATGCCCGGCAGCTTCGCCGGATCGTGGGCGGCGACCTTGAGGTTGTCGGAGATCTCGAGGGCCCGATGGGTGACGACCTCGACGCCTTCGGCCTCGAGATACGCGATCACCATCTGGGTGAGCGGCTTCATGTAGGGGGCGACGACGGCGATGCGCTTCGCCTTCATGACGTCGAGGGCCTGCACCAGGGCGCCGGCGCTGGTGACGACGGGGGCCGGGGCGTCGTTCTCGCGGGTGACCCCCTCGAGCCGCGCCTGGCTCTCGCGGTGATAACCGTGGCCCATCGACATGATGGCGACGAGGCAGGCATAGCCGAGCACGTCGACGCGGGCATCCGACAATTCCAGGGCGCAGCGGTCGGACTGCGCGTCCATCGCCGCCAGCTCGTCCTTGGTCACATGCTTCATCCGCATGCGCGCCGAGTGGAAGGTGAAGCGCTCGGGCCGGATCAGCTGGCGTGCCGTCAGCATCGCCGGAATCTCGGTCTCCATCGTGATGTTGGAGCTCGGGACGATCTGGCCGATCCGGTAGATCTTATTGGTCATGCGACACCTTGCAGAAGGACGTTCCGAGAACTTGGTCGAGGGCGAGGAAGAAGCCCTCGAAGTCGTCCCACGGGATCATGTGGCCGGCATTCGACACGTGGACGGTGCGGATGGCCGGGTTGAGGGACAGGATCTCGGCCTCGTCCCCGGGCTCGATGACGCCGCCGCGGCCGGCCACCACGAGGGCGGTCGGTACCGACAGGCCCGGCAGGTCGCCGTGGAAGTCGTCGGTGTGGAAGCCCTCGAAGGCGGTGACGATGGCCGGCTCGTAGCAGGTGTGCAGCCACTCGGCCCGCAGTGCCCGCTGCTCCTCGGTCCAGGTCGGGCAGAAGGCCTTCATCGCCTCGGCGTCCATGCCCGTCTCGGCGAGGCGGATCGAATCCACGTACCAGGGGAGCTTGGACGGGTAGGCCCGGCGCCCGGGCCCCGAGACCGGCGGATCGACGAGGATCAGCCGGGCGAGGCCGGCGCCTCGCGCCGCCGCCCGGGCGGCGATGCGGGCGCCCATCGAATGGCCGAGGACCGTGACGCCGGCGAGCCCGAGCGCCGCGATCAGCGCCCCGAGATCGTCCGCCATCGCGTCGAGGCCGTAATCCAGCTCCGGGCCGGTGGACGACAGGCCGCGCCCCCGCACGTCGACCACGGTGGTGTCGAAGGCCTGCGCGAGGCGCTCGGCGACGAAGCCCCAGGTGATCGCCGGGCTGGTGATGCCGGGCACGAGGACGAGCGGAGCGCCCGGACCCCGGTACCGGAGGACGTGCTGCCGGATGCCGTTGGCCGTGACGTTCAGGCCCTGCGGGACGACGGCGCTCACGCGGCGATCTCCGACAGCAGGGGCTCGGCGTAGACGTCGTAGCCGAAGACCCAGGCCGGATCCTCCTGCGTGCGCAGCCACGTATTGGCATTGGACACGGCCTGGACCCGGGAGGCCCGCTCGCGGCGGCTGGTCTCGTAGAGCCGGAAGCCGGTGGCGTAGTCGGTGAGCCCGGTCTCGCCGAGGCAGCGGGCGAGCATCGCGCCGTCCTCGATCGCCATGGCGGCGCCCTGCGCCATGTGCGGCTTCATCGGGTGGCAGGCATCGCCGAGCAGCACCAGGCGGCCCCGGCTCCAGAGCGGGAGCGGGTTCCGGTTGAGGAGCGGCCACTTCGAGATCTCCGTCGTGGAGTCGATCAGGGCCTGAACCTGCGGATGGTAGCCGGCGAAGGCCTCCCGCATCTCCTCCTGGCTCGACGGCACCGACGCGCCGTCGAACTCCCAGGCCGGATGCGGCACGCCGGTGACGAAGTAGTATTCGTTGCGATCATTCGTCGTGTAATAGACCATCATGTGACGGTCTTTCGTCCACCACTTCACGCACGGTTCGAAGTCGAAATCGTACTTGCGCAGGTCTTCGCCGCGGATCAGCGCCCGGTGGGCGACCCAGCCGCTATAGGTCGGCTTCTCCGGACCGAGCAGTTCCTCGCGGATGCGGGAGTTGATGCCGTCGGCACCGACCACGATGTCGGCCCGGTGGGTCGTCCCATCGGCGAAGGACAGATCGACACCGGTCTCGTCCTCACGGATCCCGGACAGGCGCTTGCCGAAATGCAGGGTGCCGGGCGCGATCGACTCGATCTGGAGGGCGTGCAGGTCGCCGCGGTGCACCGTCACGTAGGCGGCGCCGTATTCCTTGACCGCGAAGTCGCCGAGTTCGATCCGCGACAGGACTTCGGCCGTCTCCCCGTCCCGGCTGACCCAGGCATCCGGCTTTGACCCGATCGCCTCGACCGCGGCCTCGATGCCCATGCGGCGGAAGATCTTCAGGACGTTGGGTCCCATGTGGATGCCGGCACCGAGCCGCGAGAAGGCCGGAGCCTGCTCGAAGACGTCGACCTGGAAGCCCTCGCGCTGCAGGAGCGAGGCGGCGCATGCCCCTCCCAGGCCGGCGCCGACGACAGCAATGCGAGGAGGATTGGGCATGGATCTCGATCTCCCTTGTCGCGCATGCACGGCCCGGCGACGGCCATGGGCGACTGCGCAATTTGTAGTGTCTACGCTATTTATCGGCGCGTTCGCGCATTTGGCAAGAGACAATTTTTGCTGCAACTGCGAGCATATTGCTCAGGAATTCGCCAGTAGAGCACGGAGTTGACACGCCTCCGTCACGCACCGATAAAAGCGTACACGCTAAAAAATGACGGGGCGGGAAGCCGCCCCGGAGGACGCCCCGATGGCCCGCTGCACCGCCTGGAAGACCGCGATGGCACACCCGTGCGAGATGCCGTCGTCGCGACCGAATGTCGCGATGCCGCGCGTGCCGTTGCGTGGCGTCGCGCTTCCGACCGACCTACGCATCGAAGGCGGAGCGCGCCGCGACGGAGCGTCCGGGCGTGAGAGGAGAGCATCGCGTGGGCACGAAGGCTCGGCACCTTGGTCGCGAGGATCAGGAGCCGTCATACGTTTTCTCGGATCAGATCGGGTATCTTCTCCGGCGCGCCTATCAGCGGCATCTCGCGATCTTCCAGGCGGAGGCCTGCGACCCGCAACTCACCAGCGTCCAGTTTTCGACACTCTGCGCGCTCAAGGACGGTGGGCGGCAATCACAGGCGGAGCTCGTCAAGTCCACCGGCGTCGATCAAGCCACGATCCGCGGTATTCTGGACCGATTGAAGTCTCGCGGCCTCGTGGCGATCTCCAAGGATGCGGCGGATGGCCGGAAGGTCATGTATGCGGCGACGCAAGCCGGATTGGACGTGGTCGCCAGCATGGTGCCGCATGCCAAGACAATCACCGAGATGACCTTCGGACATCTCAACGCCGGGGAACGGGCCGCGCTCGTCTTCACGCTTCAGAAGATGCTCGAGGAGGACGGCAACCCGCCGGGGTCGCGGTAGGCCGTCCCGGCCGCTCGGGGGCCCGGCCGTGGTGAGGCGATCGGCCGAGTTCGTCATCCGGGTGAATGGTCGCGACGAAACCGTCGTCGCGGAGGGCGACACCCCGCTCCTCTACCTTCTGCGCAACGACCTCGCGTTGAACGGGCCGAAATTCGGCTGCGGCCTCGGCGAGTGCGGCGCCTGCGCGGTGCTGCTGGACGGCCGCGCCGTGCGCTCCTGCACCGTGCCGCTGCGGGCGATCCGCGGGAGGCCGGTCACGACGCTCGAAGGCCTGGCGCAGGGCGAGGCGCTGCATCCCGTCCAGACGGCCTTCATCGCGCATCAGGCCGCCCAATGCGGGTACTGCCTCAACGGCATGATCATCGCGGTCGTCGCCCTGCTGCGACGCAACCCGAGACCCGACGACGCCGCCATTCGTGAGGCGCTGCGGCACCATCTCTGCCGGTGCGGAACGCACGTCGAGATCATCGCCGCCGCTCACGCCGCGGCGCGGATGATCGTGCATCAAGACAGCGATGACCAGCGCCCATGAATGACTTCAGAGAGCGTCCGGCGGACCATTACCGCGCCGATCCCGATACGCTGATCGTCTCGCGACGGGGCAGCGAGGATCGGGACGAGATCTTCCTGTGCGTCCATGCCGATGGTGACGTGACGGCGTTCAACGGGCACGTCGATCTGGGGACCGGCATCCGGACTTCTCTGGCGCAGATCGTCGCCGAGGAGCTGTGCACGCCGTTCCGATCGGTCACGATGGTCCTCGGCTCGACCGCGTCGGCGCCGAACCAGGGCGCGACCATCGCCAGCGAGACCATCCAGATCACGGCCGCGCCGCTCCGGCTCGCCGCCGCGACGGCCCGCGCCTTCTTCCTGTCGGAAGCGGCCCGACGGTTCGGCTGCGCGGTCGAGGCGGTCGTCGCGCAGGACGGCGCCGTCAGGCGAACGGATGGCAGCAACCTGTTCGTGCCGTTCGGCGACCTGGTGGCGGGCCGGTCCGTTCGGCTCTCGATCGACGAGGCGGCGCCGCTGAAGCCCGTCGAGGCCTATACCCTGGTGGGCCGGTCCCAGGCGCGCACGGACATCCCGGACAAGGCCGTGGGGGCCTTCACCTACGTCCACGACGTGCGCGTGCCCGGGATGCTGCACGGGCGCGTCATCCGCCCGCCCCATGCCGGCTTCGATTCCGGCCCCTATGCCGGGGGCAGCCTGGTCGCGGTCGACGAACGCTCCGTGGCTGACGTGCCCGGCCTGGTCGGCGTCGTGGTCGAGGGCGACTTCGTCGGGGTCGTGGCCGCGCGCGAGGAGCACGCGGTCGAGGCCATGCGGCGGCTGAAGGTGGAGTGGCGGCCCGTGCCGGCCCTCCCGGACCTCTCGGCGCCCGAAGCGCCCCTGCGCGCCAACCCGTCGACGGCGCGGACGCTGGCGGATCGCGGCGACGTGGTCCGCGCCTTCTCCACCGCCTCCGAGCCGATGGAACGGACCTATGTCTGGCCCTACCAGATGCACGGCTCGATCGGGCCGTCCTGCGCCGTCGCCGACTGGCGCGAGGACGGGCTCGTCGTCTGGTCCGGAACCCAGAACCCGTTCCCGCTGCGGGCCGACCTCGCCAGGCTGCTCGACATGCCCGAGGAGAGGATCGTCGTCGAGCGGCTCGAGGCGGCCGGCTGCTACGGACGCAACTGCGCCGACGACGTCACGGCCGACGCGGCCCTCCTCTCGCGGGCCGTGCGGGCTCCGGTCCGCGTCCAGCTGATGCGCGAGCAGGAGCATGCCTGGGAGCCGAAAGGCGCCGGCCAGGTCGTCGACGTCAGGGGCGGCCTGGACATCGAAGGGGGCCCTGCCCTCTACGATTTCGAGACCCGCTACCCGTCCAACCACGCGCCGACGCTGCCGCTCATCCTCACCGGCAAGGTTCCGCCGGTCGCCGCCGTCGTGCAGATGGGCGACCGGACGGCCATTCCGCCCTACGCCTTCCCGAACCTGCGCGTCACGGTCCACGACATGCCGCCGATCGCGCGGGCGTCCTGGTTCCGCGGCGTGTCGGCGATGCCGAACACCTTCGCGCATGAATCCTTCATCGACGAGCTCGCGACCGCCGCCCGGGTCGATCCGATCGAGTACCGGCTGCGCTACCTGACCGATCCGCGCGCCGTCGATCTCGTGCGCGCCGTCGCCGAGCGGGCGGGCTGGACGCCCCATGTCGAGCCGATGACGCATGGGCGCGACGGCGACATCCTGTACGGCCGGGGCTTCGCCTACGCGGTCTACATCCACGGTCCCTTTCCCGGAAAGGCCGCCGCCTGGGCGGCCTGGGTCGCCGACGTGGCCGTCAACCGGGTCACCGGCGAGGTCGCGGTCACCCGGGTGGTCTGCGGCCAGGATACCGGACAGGTCGTCAACCCGGACGGGGTGCGCCACCAGATCCACGGCAACGTCATCCAGTCGACGAGCCGCGTCCTGAAGGAGGAGGTGCGGTTCTCGGAGGCCGGCGTCGCCAGCCTGGAATGGGGCGCGTATCCGATCCTCCAGTTCCCGCAGGTCCCTGCCATCGATGTCCTGATGGTGCCGCGCCCGAACGATCCGCCCCTCGGCGCCGGGGAATCCGCCTCCGTCCCGAGCGCCGCGGCGATCGCCAACGCGCTCTTCGACGCGACCGGGGTGCGCTTTCGCGAATTGCCGCTGACGCCCGAGCGGGTTCGCGCCGCCCTCAACCCGCTCCCCCCGCCGGCGCCGCCCGCCCCCGCTCCGAAGCGCCGGCGGTGGAAATGGTCGCTCGGCGGGGCGCTCGCCGGGATGGTGGCGGCGGGAGCGACGATCCTGCCCTGGCGCCCCGCCATCGCGACGATCGAACGGCCCGCCATGGACGTGTTCAGCGCCGCGACGATCGAACGGGGACGCCTCGCCGCGGCGGCGGGGGCCTGCAACGTCTGCCATGAGGGGACCGACGGGCTGCCCTTCGGCGGCGGCCGCGCGCTTGAGACCCCCTTCGGCCTCGTCTACGCCTCGAACATCACCCCCGATCCCGAGGCCGGGATCGGGCGCTGGAGCTATCCCGCCTTCGCCCGCGCCATGCGCGCCGGCGTGTCGCGCGACGGGCATCACTTCTATCCGGCCCACCCCTACACCTCCTTCGCCAAGGCGAGCGAGAGCGACCTCCAGGCGCTCTACGCCTACCTGATGGCGCAGACCGCGTCGGCGGCCGTCACCCCCGCGACGAAACTGCGCTTTCCCTTCAGCCTGCGGCCCCTGATGGCGGGATGGAACGCCCTCTTCCTGTCACCCGAGCCCATCCCCTACGACCTCGCCCGAGGGGCCGCGTGGAACCGCGGCGCCGAACTCGTCGAGGGCCTCGGGCATTGCTCGGCCTGCCACTCGCCCCGCAACATCCTGGGCGCGGAGAAGACGGGCCGGTCTCACCTCGCGGGAGGCTTCGCGGACGGGTGGGACGCCCCGGCTCTGACGTCGCTGTCGCGCGCGCCGGTCGCACTGGCTGTGCTGGGCTTCCCCAACGCCATCATCTGGGGCGCCTTGATGGGCATTGCGGGCTTCGTGCCGTTCATCGGCTCGGCGGTGACCATCGCGGTC
>JAEWKL010000676.1 GCA_023386115.1 Pseudomonadota bacterium | reverse complement strand
GGCTCACCGACCTCTCTGCCAGAGGCGGGCGGAACCTGCTTCCGCCCGACCGGTCGCCGTCAGCGGGCCCGGTTGGCCGGGCTCGTCGCCGCGGCGTTGCCGCCGCTGTGGCTCGGCAGGTCGTCGGTGCGGGTCGCAGCGCCCGGCGCCGTCGGCGCTACCGTGCCGGTGGTGAGATCGCGCGCCGGCATGCCCTTCTCGGCGTTGCTCTTCACGCTGCCCGGATTGTTCATGTTGTTCTCGGCAGAGCCGGGCATCCCGGTCTGCGCCGCAGCGGCGCCCGTGAGGGCGAGCGTGGCGGCGAGGGCGAGCAGGGTCGTGCGCATGGGAATCATCCTTCTCCGAGGTGTCGTGGGCCGGCAACGCATGGCGGTCCGGCCAAGCTCCCTGTTGTCCACAACGCCTCGGACTTGCCGTCGTCGCTACGTGTTCCTATTTTGTTCTCATCACGCGGCGCGAGAGCAGGAGGATCGCGATGCAGCAGGTACCAGAGCGCGACGAGGATCCGGGCGAGATCGCGCGCGTCGAGCAGGCGGCCTGGGTCGCCGCGATGATCGAGGCGGAGCGCGAGCGCGCCCTCGACGTCTGGCTCGCCCGGGAGGCAGGTTTCTGATGATCGCGCCTCCGCCCGTTTGCGCGTTTGCGCGACAGACGCCGCCCTGATTTTCCGCAGATCTGGCCCTTGCGTCCCGGCCCAAGCCAAGTATCGTTCGCCTACGAACGAGTTTGCAGCCTGGTGACGCGAAGTCGCGCCAGGATCGGCCGGAGGTTCGCGCCATGTCGACCCGCGACGAGACGTTTCGTCCCCTGTCCCGCCGTACCATCCTGGGCGGGCTCGCCGCGGCGCCTCTCGGCCTCGCCGCCTCCCGGGCGGTCGCGCAAGGAACAGCGCAGGGATCTGGGCCGATCCGGATCGGCGAGCTGAACTCCTACGGCCGCATGGCCGCCTTCGCGGTGCCTTACCGCAATGCCATGCAGCTCGCGCAGGATGCCGTCAACAAGGCCGGCGGCATCAAGGCCCTCGGCGGCCGCCCGATCGAGATCGTGTTTCGCGACGACGGCTCGACGCCGGGCGACGCGACCCGGGTCGCCGAGGAGCTGCTGACCCGCGAGAACGTCGCCTTCCTGAGCGGCACCTTCCTGTCCAACGTCGGCCTCGCGGTGGCGGATTTCGCCAACCAGCGGAAAGCGCTGTTCCTCGCCACCGAACCGCTCACCGACGCGCTGACCATGGGCAGCGGCAACCGCTACACCTTCCGGGTGCGGCCCAACACCTACATGCAGACCCGGATGCTGGTCGATGCCGTGAAGGGCAGCGGCATCAAGCGGTGGGCGATCGTGGCGCCGAACTACGAGTACGGCCAGTCGGCCGCCGCGAATTTCAAGCGCCTGATGACGGCCGCGGTGCCGGGCTTCGAGGTGGTCGGCGAGCAGTTCCCGGCTTTGGGCAAGGTCGATGCCGGCGCCACGGTCGGCGCCCTGTCGCAGATGAAGGCCGACGGCCTGTTCAACGTGCTGTTCGGCGCCGATCTCACCGCCTTCGTGCGCGAGGGCAACACCCGCGGGCTGTTCGAGAAGCGCAAGGTCGCGAGCCTGCTCACCGGCGAGCCCGAATACATGATCCCGCTGGGCGACGAGACGCCGGAGGGCTGGGTCACCACCGGCTATCCGTGGGAGACGATCGACACCCACGGCCACAAGGACTTCGTGGCCGCCTACCGGGCCCGGTTCAACGACACGCCGCGACTCGGCTCGCTCCTGGGATACGTCGTCGTCGGCATGATCCGCGACATGCTGGAGAAGGCGGGCTCGACCGAGACCGAGGCGATGATCTCCGCCCTCGAAGGCCTGACCTCCCAGACCATCGCCGGCCCGGTCACGATGCGGGCGCTGGACCACCAGTCGACGCTCGGCGCCTGGATCGGTGAGACGGCGCTCAACGGGCGCCAGGGCACGATGAAAAAAGTCCGCTACGCCGACGGGGCCGACTACATGTTCCCCGAGGCCGAGGTGAAGGCGGCCCGCAAGGCCTGACCCCTCGAAGATCCGGAGCGGAGGCCCCATGGACCCGTCCTTCCTCGTCCTCCAGGCGCTCTCGGGGCTCGCCAGCGCCTCGTCGCTGTTCGTGATCGCCTCCGGGCTGACGATCGTGTTCGGCGTCACCCGGATCGTGAACTTCGCCCACGGCTCGTTCTACATGCTGGGGGCCTACATCGCGGTCTCGATCGTGCCGCGGCTCCTCGACCTGTCCTATTCCCCCGCCACCTTCTTCCTCGGCGTGCTGCTCTCCGCCCTCCTCGTCGGGCTGATCGGCGTCGCGGTCGAGGTGCTGCTGCTGCGCCGCATCTACCGGGTGCCGGAGCTGTTCCAGCTGCTCGCGACCTTCGGCGTGGTGCTGATCGTCGAGGATCTGGTGCTGAAGTTCTGGGGGCCGGTCGACATCGCCGGCCCCCGCGCGCCGTCCCTGCGCCACGGCGTCGAGATCTTAGGGCAACGCTTCCCCGCCTACGAGCTGGTGCTGATCGCGGTCGGGCCGCTGGTGCTCGGTCTGCTCTGGCTCCTCATGCACCGCACCCGCTTCGGCGTGCTGATCCGGGCCGCGACCCAGGACCGCGAGATGGTCGGGGCGCTCGGCGTCAACCAGGCGCGGCTCTTCACCCTGACGCTGTTCCTCGGCGCGAGCCTCGCCGGGTTGGGCGGCGCGCTCCAGATCCCGCGCATCCCGGCCAACGCCCATATGGACCTCTCGGTCATCACCGACGCCTTCGTGGTCACGGTGATCGGCGGCATGGGCTCGGTGCCGGGCGCCTTCGTGGCCGCGCTGCTGATCGGGCAGCTCCAGGCCTTCGGCATCCTGATCTTCCCAAAGGTGACCCTGGTCCTGGTCTTCGCCCTGATGGCGGTGGTGCTGGTGGTCAAGCCCTGGGGCCTGTTCGGCCGGCCGGAGGCCGCCTCGGGCCGGGTGATGCCGCCGGAGGGCATCCCGGGGTTGCGCCGCTTCCGCCCGGCGGAGTCCGCGCTCGCCGGCCTCGCGGTCGTCGCCCTGCTGGCGGTGCCGCTCGTCGGCGACGCCTACAAGGTCAAGGTCGCGACCGAGATCCTGATCTTCGCGCTCGCCGCCTTCTCGCTGCAATTCCTGGTCGGGGTCGGCGGGCTCGTCTCGTTCGGACACGCGGCGTATTTCGGGCTGGGCGCCTACGCGGCCGGGCTCCTCGTCACCGGGCCCTTCAAGGCGCCGATGGAGCTGGCGCTCGTCGCCGCGCCGCTCGCCGCGGCCGCGGGTGCCGCCCTGTTCGGCTATTTCATCGTGCGGCTGTCGGGCATCTACCTTGCCATGCTGACGCTGGCCTTCGGCCAGATCGTCTACGCGATCTGCTTCCAGTGGGTCGAGGTGACGGGGGGCGACAACGGCGTCGTCGGGGTCTGGCCCTCATCCTGGGCCTCGGGGCGCAACACCTACTTCTACCTCGTCGCCGTCCTGTCGCTCTCGGCCATCGTGCTGTTGCGCCGGGTGATCTACGCGCCCTTCGGCTACTCGTTGCGGGCGGCGCGCGACTCGGCCACCCGCGCCGAGGCGATCGGCCTCGATGTCCGCACCCATCGCTGGCTCGGCTTCACCCTGGCCGGCGCCGCGGCCGGGCTCGCCGGCGGGCTCTACGCCTTCATGAAGGGCTCGATCGACCCGACGCTGACCGGCATCCCGCTCTCGATCGACTTCCTGGTGATGGTGCTGGTCGGCGGCATCCAGACCGTCATGGGACCGATCGTCGGCGCCGCCTTCTTCCACGCGCTGAAGGACGCGGTGATGCCGCTGACCGAATTCTGGCGCCTGCTGCTCGGCCTTGCCATCATCGCCACGGTCCTGGCCTTCCCGCGGGGGCTCGCCGGCGCCGCCGAGGCCCTGCGCGGCCGCAAGGTCGCCCGGAAACCCGTGGAGGCCTCGGCATGACCCTGCTCGTCGTCGAGGGCCTGACCAAGCGCTTCGGCGGCGTCGCCGCCGCCAAGGACGTGTCGTTCACGCTGGATGCCGGCGAGATGCTGGCGATCATCGGGCCGAACGGGGCGGGCAAGTCCACCACCTTCAACATGGTGGGCGGGCAGCTCCGCCCCGATGCCGGCACCATCACGCTCGACGGCCGCTCGATCGCCGGCCTGCCGGCCCGGGCGATCTGGAAGGCCGGGGTGGGACGCACCTTCCAGGTCGCCCAGACCTTCGTGTCGATGACGGTCGCCGAGAACATCCAGATGGCGCTGCTCTCGCATCACGGCCGCTCGCGCGGGCTGTTCCGGGATGCCCGCGCCCTCTACCGCGACGAGGCTTTGTCGCTGCTCGCCGGGGTCGGGATGCGCAGCGACGCCGACCGGCCGGTCTCGGAACTCGCCTATGGCGACGTGAAGCGGGTCGAGCTGGCGGTGGCCCTCGCCTCGCGGCCCAAACTCCTCCTGATGGACGAGCCCACCGCCGGCATGGCCCCGCGGGAGCGCTCAGGGCTGATGGCGCTCACCGCCGAGGTGGCGAGGACTCGTCGCATCGGGGTTCTGTACACCGAGCACGACATGGAGGCGGTCTTCGCCCATGCCGACCGGGTGCTGGTGCTGGTGCGCGGCGAGATCATCGCCGCCGGCACGCCGGAGGAGATCCGGGCCAATCCGCGGGTGAAGCAGGTCTATCTCGGCGAGGCCGGCACCGAGGCGGCGATGCGCGCGCGCCGGAAGGCGGTGGCATGAACGCTCTTCTCGACGTCTCCGGCCTGACAGCCTCCTATGGCCGGGCGCAGGTTCTGTTCGGCGTCACCCTCCGGTTGCGGCCGGGCGAGGTCGTGGCCCTGATGGGCCGCAACGGCGCCGGCAAGTCGACGACGCTCAAGGCCATCATGGGCGTTCTGCCGCCGACCGGCGGCACGGTCTGGTTCGAGGGCCAGGCGGTCACCGGCTGGGAGCCCTTTCGCGTGGCCCGCCGCGGCCTCGGCTACGTGCCGGAGGAGCGGCGCATCTTCACCGACCTCACGGTGATGGAGAACCTGGAGGTCGGCCGGATGGGGCCGGCCGACGGGCGCGCCGCCTGGACGGCGGAAAAACTCTTCTCGATCTTCCCCAACCTCGCCGAGATGCGCGGCCGCCGCGCCGCCGCGATGTCGGGCGGCGAGCAGCAGATGCTCACCATCGCCCGCACGCTGATGGGCAACCCCCACGCGGTGCTGCTCGACGAGCCCTCCGAGGGCCTAGCCCCGGTCATCGTCGAGCAGATGGCCGACGCGGTGCTCAGGATGAAGCGCGAGGGCATCGCGGTTCTGCTCTCCGAGCAAAATTTGAGCTTCGCCGGCGCGGTCTCGGACCGGGCCTACGTGATCGAGAAGGGCGCCATCCACTTCGAGGGCACGATGGCGGCTTTGGAGGCGGACGAGACGGTGCGGGAAGCGTACCTGACGGTGTGAGGGCCCAAGCCTTCATCCCGCTCACCCCGTTCCGGGCCCGGAAAGGGGGACAGCTAAGACAAACAGACCGTGGGGTCCTGGCCCCATCCAACCGTTCGTAGGCGAATGATCGAGGTGTGACGTGAGACGCGTGGCAGGCATCGATGTCGGCGGCACCTTCACCGACCTTCTCCTGACGGAGGCGGATTCGTCCGGCGTCCGCGTGCGCCTCGCCAAGGTGCCGACCACAATCCGCAACCAAGCCGAGGGCGTGCTGGCGGCGATTGCCGCCGCCGGGGTGGCGCCGGCCGACCTCGACCTCGTCATCCACGGCACCACCGCCACCACCAACGCGGTGCTGGAGCGCAAGACCGCCAAGGTCGGCCTCATCACCACGCAAGGGTTTCGCGACATCCTCGAACTCGGGCGCCGCACGAGACCGAAGCCCTATGGCCTGTTCGGCACCTTCGAGCCGCTGATCCCGCGCGAATGGCGCCGCGAGGTGCCGGAGCGCGTCATGGCCGACGGCGCGGTGCGCACGCCCCTCGACGAAGCGGCGGTGGCCGAGGCGGTGCGCGCCCTGCTGGAGGAGGGCTGCGAGGCCCTGGTGATCCACTTCCTCCACGCCTACGCCAACCCGGAGCACGAGCTGCGCGCCGGCGCCATCGCCCGCGCGATCTGGCCGAATCCTTATGTCACCCTCGGCCACGCCCTTCTCTCCGAGTTCCGCGAATACGAGCGTGGCACCACCGCCTCGGTCAACGCGGCCGTGCAGCCGATCCTCGACCGCTACGTCCGCCGCCTTCAGGACGATCTGCGCGCCAAGGGCTTTGCCCGTGACCTGCTGGTGATGAACGGCAATGGCGGCACCGTGCCGGCGGGGCTCGTCGTCGAGGCGGCGGCGAAGACCGTGATGTCGGGCCCGGCCTCGGGCGTGATGGCGGCCGCCGCCACCCTCGCCCAGTCGGGGCTCACCAACGCCATCACGTACGACATGGGAGGGACGTCGACCGACGTGGCGCTGATCGCCGGCGGCGTGCCGGAGGTCTCGGCCGAACTCACGATCGATTACGGGCTGCCGATCCACCTGCCGATGGTCGACGTCCACACCGTCGGCGCCGGCGGGGGCTCGATCGCCTCCGTCAACCGGGCCGGGATGCTCCAGGTCGGGCCCGAGAGCGCCGGCTCCGAGCCCGGCCCGATCGGCTATGGCCGCGGCGGCACCCGCCTCACCATCACCGACGCCAACCTGGTGCTCGGCCGCCTCGATCCGGCCCGGCTCACCGCCGTGCGGGCAGGCGTCTCGCTCGATGCGATCCGGGCGGCCTTCGCCCGCGACCTCGCCGGCCCCCTCGGCATGAGCGTCGAGGAGGCCGCCGAGGCGGTGATCCGGCTCGGCACCATCCACATGACGGGCGCCATCCGCATGGTGTCGCTGTCGCGCGGCTACGACCCGCGCGACTTCGTGCTCTTCGCCTTCGGGGGCGCCGGCCCGCTCCACGCCGTGGCGCTCGCCCGCGAGCTCGGCATCCCGGAGGTGCTGGTGCCGGCGCGGCCCGGCCTCACCAACGCGCTCGGCTGCCTCGTCGCGGATCTGCGCCAGGACCGGGTGCGCACCCTCAACCGCCCCCTCGACGGGCTCGACATGGCGGATCTCCGCGCCGTCCTCGAGGAGCAGGCGGCGGACGCGCTGGCGATGGTGGCCGAGGAGCAGGCCGAGATCGAGGAGACGACGGTCACCTACGGCGCCGACATGCAGTTCCGCGGCCAGACCCACCTGATCCGCGTCGCCCTGCCCTCCCCCGGGATCGACCGCGCGACGCTGCAGGAGCTGTTCGAGGCGGCGTATTTCCGCCGCTTCCAGGTCCGGCTGCCGGAGATCCGGGCGGTTCTGGTCAACCTCGTCACCTCGGTGATCGGGCGGCGCAAGCCCTTCCCGCTCGCGGCGCTGATCGACGAGGCGGGGCGCAGCGACCTCACGGGCGCCCGCCTCGGGACGCGCCCAGTCTATGCCGGCGGCGCCTGGCACGAGGCGGCGATCTACGCCCGCGAGGCGCTGCCGCTCGGGGCCGAGATTTTTGGGCCCGCCGTCATCCAGCAGTTGGACGCCACCACGGTGGTCGAGCCCGGCGCCGTGGCGCGGGTCGACGCCATCGGCAACCTGAGGATTCGCGCATGAGCCAGCTCGATGCCCTCACCCTCGCGGTGATCCAGGCCGGCTTGCAGCAGGTCTGCAACGAGATGGACATCGCCTTCTCGCGCTCGGCCTTCTCGCCGGTCATCGCCGAGGCCGACGACCGCTCGGACGGGATCTACGACCGCGACACCGGCGCGCTGATCTCGCAGGGCGAGTACGGCCTGCCGGTCTTCGTCGGCACGATGCAATATTCGACCGGAGAGCTGATCCGCCTGATCCGCGAGGGCCGGGTCGGAGTCCCTGAGCCCGGCGACATCTACATCGTCAACGATCCGTATCTCGGCGGCACGCACCTGATGGACGTGCGGTTCGTCAAGCCGGTCTTCGTCGAGGATCAGCTCTTCTGCTGGTTGCAGAATACCGGCCACTGGCCCGATATCGGCGGCATGGTGCCGGGCGGCTTCTCGGCCCATGCGACGGAGGTCGAGCAGGAGGGACTGCGCCTGCCGCCGGTCAAGCTGTTCAAGCGCGGCACGATGGACCCCGAGATTTTTTCCATCATCGCCTCGAACATCCGCGTCGCCGACCAGCGCATCGGCGACATCAAGGCACAGGCCGCGGCGCTGATGGTCGGCGAGAGCCGACTCACCGACCTTCTCACGAAATACGGCCGCGACACCCTGGACGCCGCAATCCAGGAGATCCGCGCCCGCTCGGCCGAGCGGATGCGGGCCGAGATCCGCCAGATCCCGGACGGCACCTATACCTCCGAGGCCTTCGTCGATTCCGACGGCGTGGTGAACGAGCCTTTGCGCATCGCCCTGACGATGACCAAGGCCGGGGACGGCCTGACCTTCGACTTCTCGGGCTCGTCCCCGCCCTGCCGCGGCCCGATGAACTCGGTGGTGGCGACGACCTATTCGTCGGTCTACCTCGCGGTGAAGCACGTCTTCCCGGACGTGCCGATCAATGCCGGCACCTTCGAGCCGCTGACGATCTACCGGCCCGAGGGCACCTTCCTCGATGCGCGCTATCCCCGCCCCGTCTCGGGCTGCGCCGCGGAGGTGAGCCAGCGCATCGCCGAGGCCGTGTTCCTGGCCCTCGTCCAGGCGATCCCCGACAAGGTCACGGCGGCGCCCGCCGGCACCTCGGGCAATTTCGCGCTCGGCGGCTTCGATCCGGGCAAGAACGCGCCTTACGTGATGTATCAGATCACCGGCGGCGGCTATGGCGGCAACATTGCCCATGACGGGCTCTCCAACGGCTGCTCGACCATCGGCATCTCGAAGACCGCGCCGGTCGAGGTGATGGAGCAGTACTACCCCGTCCTGTTCCGCCGCTTCGCGCTCCGCGAGGGATCGGGCGGCGCCGGCGCGCATCGCGGCGGGTTCGGCGTCCATTACGAGGTCGAGTTGCTGCGCGGCGAGGCCCGGGCCTCCTTCGTGATGGATCACGGCCGGTTCGGGCCGCCGGGGGTTCTGGGCGGCGGCGGCGGGGCACCGAACGTGGTGCGGATTCACCGCGGGGGCGAGACGATCACGCCGCTCCATCTCTCGAAGGACCAGAACATCGCCATCCAGGCCGGCGACCGGGTCGAGGTGATGACCCCGGGCGGCGGCGGCTACGGCGCGCCGTCCGCGCGCGACCCCGCCCTCGTCGAGCGCGACCTGCGCCGGGGCTATTACCGGGCCGACGAGGCCGAAACCTTGTGGGGGAGCAGCCAGTCATGAGCGCCGACAGCCTCTCCACGGAAGCCCGTTCCAAGAAATTCGGCGCGGCGGAGGCCGACGGCATCGTGCGCTGCGATGCCTGCCCGGTCCTGTGCCGGATCCGGCCCGGCCGTTCCGGCGCCTGCTCGCGCTACGCCAACGACAACGGGCACCTGGTCCGCACCGATCCGGTGGTGCTCCTGCACGACGCGGCGGAGGCCGGCTCGAGGCTGGTCCCGTTCGGGACGGCGGAGTGGGACGGGCGGGTGCTCGATCCCTCGCGCACCTTCGTCACCGGCATCGGCGCCGGCACCACCTATCCGGACTACAAGCCCGCCCCCTTCATCGTGGCGAGCGAGCACGAAGGGGTCGAGACCGTCACGGTCGTGACCGAGGGCATCTTCAGCTATTGCGGCGTGAAGGTGAAGATCGACACCGACCGCCATCTCGGCCCCGAGCGCGCGGCCATCCGCGTCAACGGCGAGGAGGTCGGCCACGTCACCACCGCCGAGTACGGCTCGCAGATGCTCTCGGTCGGCGGCGTGCGCCACCTCACCGGCGGCTCGAAGAAGGAGGGCAATGTCACCTGCGACGCGCTGCTCCGCCTCTGCTCGGGTGATGCGGTCACGATGACGATCGATGGCGGCCACGAGGTCGTGGTCCAGGCCGGCCAGGCCCCGATCGTCGACGGCCATCGTGAGCAGCGGATGCGCGTCGGCTGCGGCTCGGCGACGGTCGGCATCTTCGCGCGGCAATGGCTCGGCCACGCCGACGAGGTGATCGTCGTCGACGACCACATCACCGGCGTGCTCACCGAGCACCAGGCCGGCCGGGTGCTCGGGATGCGCCCCGCCGGCATCCGGGTGAAGGGGCGGCGATCGACGCCGGGACGCTACTTCCAGGTCGCCAATCCGGGGGTCGGCTGGGGCGGCACCGACATCGCCGATCCGCTCAGCATCATCCAGGCGATCGACCCCGCCACCGCCTGGCCGGGCCTGCGCCTCCTGATGACCTCGACCACCGGCGAGCACGCCCTCTGGCTCGTCCTCGACGAGAATCTGCAACCCGTGCCGGCCGAGATGCCGACTCCGGTGCGCGGGGTGGTCGACCGGATCGGCGAGAATTGCGAGCCCTCGCTCTGCACCGTCCTGTTCATGGCCGGGGCCGGCGGCTCCTTGCGGGCCGGGGTCACCGAGAATCCGGTGCTGCTCACCCGCTCGGTCGCCGCCGGCGAGACGACGGTGACGATGGGCGGCGCCCCGGTCACGGTCTGGCCCGGCGGCGGCATCACGGTGATGGCCGACGTGATGCGCCTGCCGAAGAACGCCTTCGGTTCGGTGCCGACGCCGGCGATCGTGGCGCCGATCGAGTTCACCCTGCCGCGGGACCTCTATGCGCGGCTGGGCGGCCATGACGGCGACGTCGTCGCGATGACGGATGTCCTGCGCGAGGTCGGGCCCGCCGCCCGGATCGATCCGTGGAATCCCGGCCATCCCTGGCCGGCGGGAGACGTGGCATGAACGCCCCGCACCGGCACGAGGCGGGCCCCGAAATCGACGCCGAGGCGGTGCGGACCTACCGGGTCGAGGAGCAGATCGGCTACCTGATCCGGCGGGCGCACCAGCGCGCCTCCGCGATCTTCGAGACGGTGATGCGGGATTTCTCCGTCACGCCGGTGCAGTTCGCCGTGATGACGAAGCTGCACGATCTCGGGCCGACCTCGCAGAACCAGGTCGGGCGCCTCGTCGGGGTCGATCCGGCGACGATGTTCGGCGTCGCCCGCCGGCTGACGGCCCGCGGTCTGGTGCGGCCGACGGCGGACGAATCGGATGCCCGGCTGGTGCTGCTGGCGCTGACCGACGAGGGAAACCGGGTGATCGAGGCGATGAAGAGCCGCGGCGCCGAGGTGACGGCCCGCACCCTCGATCCCCTCTCGCCCGAGGAGGCGGCCACGCTCGTCCGCCTCATCGCCCGGCTCGGCTGAGGCGATGGACGGCCCGGCGCATCAGGTCCTGGCGGATGGCCGGCTCCACCTGCAGCACGGGCCGATCGACCTGGTCCTGCGCGCCTACGGGGCCGAGGCCGCTTCGGCCGAGGCGCACCGGGCCGCGATCGCACGCTTCGCCACGATCCTGGGCGAGCTCGTCGCCGAGCTGCCCGAGCTGCGCAAAGCCATGAGCGCCCGGCCGCAGGTCGACGGCGCGGTCGCCCGCCGGATGGTGGCGGCGTGCCGGCCGCACAAGGATTTCATCACCCCGATGGCCGCGGTGGCGGGCGCCGTGGCCGACGAGATCCTCGACGCGATGTGCGAGGCCGCTCCCCTCGACAAGGCCTTCGTGAACGACGGCGGCGACATCGCGCTGCTTCTGACCGAGGGCGAGACCCTGGCGATCGGCGTCGCGGCGGATTTCTCCCGTGGCGCGGTGCCGGCACTGAACGGCCGGGTGATCCTGCGCCACGGCGACGGCATCGGCGGCGTCGCCACGTCGGGGCGGCAGGGTCGCTCCTTCTCCCTCGGGCTGGCCGATTCGGTGACGGTGCTCGCCCGCGACGCCGCCACGGCCGACGCCGCCGCGACGCTCATCGCCAATGCGGTCGACCTGCCGGACCACCCAGGCGTGGACCGCGTCCCGGCCACCGACCTCGACCCCGATTCCGACCTCGGCGCCCGCCTCGTCACCGTCGCGGTGCCGGTGCTCTCCGCCTGCGAGATCGACGCCGCCCTCGACGCCGGCCGGCGCCGGGCGGCCGGATTCCGCGCCGCCGGCCTGATCCACTCCGCCGCCCTGATGCTCCAGGGCCGGTCCATCGTTCTCGAAGACACAAGCCGTCTCGACACCACACGGGAGATCCGCCCATGATCCAGGTCCGCAAGATCGTCGTCACCGTCGAGGAGGTCCGGCACGACGGCGGTCCGGCGCTCGATACCCCGATCCTCAAGGGCTCGGTGGCCTGCCTGGTGAAAAACCCCTTCGCCGGACGCTACGAGCCCGAGATCACCCCGATGATGGAGGCGATGAAGCCGCTGGGGGTCGAGTGCGCCCGCAAGCTCCTCGACGCGCTCGGCGGGGATCCCGGCCGAATCGAGGCCTACGGCAAGGGCTCGCTGGTGGGGGCGGCCGGCGAGCTGGAGCACGGGGCGCTATGGCACGTGCCCGGCGGCTACGCCATGCGCGAATTGCTCGGGCAGGCGCTGGCCATCGTGCCGTCGATGACCAAGGTCGGGCCGATGGGGGCCTCGCTCGACGTGCCGATCCACCACAAGGACGCGGCCTATGTCCGCTCCCACTTCGACGGCGTCACGGTGGCGGTGGCGGACGGCCCCCGCGCCGACGAGATCCTGTTCGCGCTGGCGATGACCACCGGCGGGCGTCCGCATGCCCGGGTCGGCGGGCTGACCAAGGACGCGATCGCGAAGTGGGACGGGCAGCGGTAAGCGGCTCCGACGCGGGGGGCGTCACGCCGCCCCCCGCTCCACCACCTCCGGCCGGAGCCCGGGACTCGCCTCGACGCGGTTGCGCCCGTTGCGCTTGCAGCGATAGAGCGCGCCGTCGGCGCGGGCGACCAGGCTGTCGGTGCTCTCGCCCGGGGCCAGGATGGCGACGCCGAAGGAGCAGGTGCGGGGACCGACCTCCGGCAGGGAGGTGGCCTCGACGCGCAGACGCAGGCGCTCGGCGATGGCAGTGGCGGTGGTCAGGTCGGTGGCCGGGCAGAGCAGCATGAACTCCTCGCCGCCCCAGCGGCCGAGGATGTCGGTGGGCCGCACGGCGTCGCGCAGGAGGGCCGCGAAGGCGACCAGCACCTGGTCGCCGATCGTGTGGCCGTGCCGGTCGTTGACCGACTTGAAGTTGTCGACGTCGCCGAGGATCAGCGCCAGCGGGGCGCCGCTCACCTGCGCCCGCTCCGCCGCCTCGGCCAGGGCCTCGTCGAGCTTGCGCCGGTTGGACAGCCCGGTGAGCAGGTCGGTACGGGCCAGGGCCTCGAGGTCGCGGGTGCGCTCGGCGATCCGGTCCTGCAGCGTCGCGTTCATCTCGCGCAGGTCGCGCATCAGGGCGGCGTTCTCCTCGAAGGAGCACCGCAGCCGGTCGCGCATGGTGTTGAGCGCCCCGGCCAGCGCGTGCAGCTCGTTGCGCCCGCCGGCCTCGATCGTGAGCGGCGGCGCCGCGAGGGTGTCGGCGTCGATCCGGGCGAGGTAGTCGCGGATCTGTCCCAGCGGCCGGCCCACCATGGTGCGGATCACCAGGTAGAAGATGAGCCACAGCATCACCGACTTGATCGCCGAGTTGATCAGGATCACGTAGAGCGTGTTCTTGACCTGCTCGATTGCGATGCTGTCGTCGGAATGGACGGTCCAGGACCCGATCGGGTAGGAGCGGCCGTTCCCGTCGGTGTGGACGACCGGGAAGGTGCGGCTGAACGGGGTGCCGAAGCGACGGGTCGGGGGCGGCTCCCCGTCCCGGTTGCCGATATGCCAGATCCGCCCGGACGCGTCGGTGACGGTGCCGATCGCCTGGATGCGCCGGCCGGCCTCGTCCAGCACCTCGACCCCGACGACGGCCGGGATCTCGTGCATGCCGGTCAGGATGCCGCGCAGCACCTCGCCGTTGTAGCGCCACATGGCATCCTCGATGCCGGGACTGAAGGTGCGCTGGAGCGCCGCCACGTCGTCCTTCAGGCGCTGGCTCGCCGCCCGATAGGCGACGAGCATCTGCAGAGCCGTCAGGCCGACCGCCACCACGATGTAGCAGCCGAAGATCACCCGCATCAGACGGCCGGCGAGCGCCCTGTCCCGGGCCGGCGGTCCGTCGGCGAAGAACCCGCGGAAGAACGGAACGATCGCCATGTCCCTACGCGCGGCTCCGGACATATCGCACCCTCACGCCGGATGGGGATGGAACGGCCGTGCCCCGCCCAAGAAGGCAGCCTCCCGTTCCCATGTCTCTCTCCGCGCTGCCTGGCCAGGTCGATTTTGTTAGACTCGGGGTCAACATTCAAGATTCGATTAAGCGACGACAGCGCAGGACCGTCGTTGTCAATTCCTCAATTATCGTTCGCATGGGGCAGCGACTTCACTGCGGCACGGGCGAAGCCTCGGCCGGCGCGCGACGAGAAGCGGGCCGTGCGGGGTGGAGCGGAACGCGGAAGGTCCCTGAACGCCCTGAAACCATGGCGGTGCGGAGGCAGCCCGGGGCCGGTCCCCGGCAGGACGGCCATTCGCCCGCCGGACGCGGCCGAACGGTCACACGCGTCAGGCGAGCCAGGCGACCAGCAGCGAGACGGTGACCACCGAGGCGACGTGCGAGAGGAGGATCGCGCCCGAGGTCACGCCGGCCTCGAGCCCGTACAGCTTGGCCAGGGTGAACGGTCCCGAGCCGATCGGCAGGGCGCTGAGCAGCACCGCCGCCCGCGCCCACAGGTCCGGCACCGCGAAGACCTTGTAGACGAGGAGAGCGGTCACCGCCGGCTGCAGCACCAGCTTGAGGACGACGAGCACCGCCATCGGCCGGCTGTCCGAGAGCACCACCCGCTCCTGCGCCAGGAACAGCCCGATGCAGACGAGCGCGCAGGGCGAGGCCGCCCCGCCGAGGAGCGCGGCGAAGCGCTCGATCGGGCCCGGCACGGGCAAGCCGGTGAGCCCGACCGACAGGCCGGCGAGAGGTGCGATCAGGAGCGGGTTGCGCAGAAGCGCCAGCACCACCTTGCGGGCGGTGCCGGACCCCGCCCCCTTCTGCAGGTCGAGCTCGATCAGGACGATCGCGAACAGGAACAGCACGCAGGCGGTGAACAGGGTCGCGATCACCGCCGCCGGCAGGCTCGCGGGCCCGAAGACCAGGAGGCAGAGCGGGATGCCCATGAAGCCGACATTGCTGTAGCCGGCATCGAGCCCCTCGATGCAGGCCTGGGCCACGCTCAAGGACCGCCCGAGCCCGAGCAGGAACGCCGCCGCGAAGGCCGCCGCGATGCCGCCCGCGAAGGCCGCCGCGAACCCGACCTGGGCGACCTGGTCCGGCGTGATCTTCGCCATCGCGCCGAACATCAGCGCCGGCAGGGCGAGGTAGATCGCGAACCGGTTCAGGCTGTCGGCGGCGGCCGGCCCGAACAGGGCGGTGCGTCCGGACAGGAAGCCCGCCAGGATCAGCGCGAAGATCGGAAGGGCGGCGTTGAGGACGGCCTGCATCGGGGGGAGACGGCGCCGGGACCGGGCGGAGCGCCGGCGGGACTCGCTTTGGTCCAGCTTGGGCGGAGGCGCAAGGGCGGGAGGTCTGCGCCTCCGACGGGGCGGGGCCGCGCCGCGGGACCGGGCAGCTCCGTCAGCGGATGGCAGGAACGAGGCGCCCCGCCAGCATGCGGAAGGCGGGGCGCAGCGGGGCTGAACCGGGACGATCGCCCCAGTTCAGCCCAGGTTGCCGGCGCCGAAGGTGGTGTCGCCGAAGGTCGAGCGGCCCTCCGTCGCGCCGTATTGCAGGTAGTGCTGCATCGGATCGAGCTTGGACTGCGCCACGTCGCCGTAAGCCCCGAGATACGCCGTCGTGTCGAAGCCCTTCGACGGGTCGCGGCCTTCCTTCCAGCCATACTGGTCGTAGTGCATCAGCGGGTCGACCCCCGCCGCCTTCACGTCC
>JAEWKL010000660.1 GCA_023386115.1 Pseudomonadota bacterium | reverse complement strand
CCCAGCGCCTATGGTACTGTGTCTCAAGACACGGGAGAGTCGGTCACCGCCAGACCTGCCAAGCACGCACACCTTCCCTCGTCACGACCTCACGACGAAGCCCGCCAGGACATCCTGGCGGGCTTCGCCGCGTTCAGGCCCTCGCCTTTCGAAGTGGGGGCTCATGGCCCCGCAATCCGGTCAGGAATGGCCGAAGCCGTACAGCGTCGCCGGATTGTCGACGAGGATTCGGCGCCGCGCGGCCTCGCTCGGAGCCCACTCGGCCAGGAGATCGAACAGGCCGGCATCGTCCGGCATGTGCTTCTCGCCGCGGTGGGGCCAGTCACTGCCCCAGACCATGCGTTCCGGTGCGGCTTTCGCGAAGAGCTTGGCAATCTCCGCTGCGTCCGCGTAGGCCGGAGGGCCGCTCGTGGTGTTGAGGTAGGCACCCGACAGTTTCATCCAGGTCCGGCCGTGATCGAGCAGCTTGCGGACGACCGGGACGGCACGGTGGTTTAGCCCCTGCCCCGGCAGCAGGCGGGCGAGGTGGTCGATGACGAGCGGGGTCGGCAGGCGCGCCAGCACCTCGGCGTGGTCGGCGATCTGGTCGCCGGTCATGTAGACCTGGACGTGCCAGCCGAGGGGCTGGACCCTCCGGGCCATCGCCTCCAGGCGCTCCGCCGTGGTGACGCCCCAGGATTGCGGCGTCACGAAGTTCACCCGGATGCCGACCGCGCCTTGCGCGGCCATCGCCTTGAGCTCCGCCTCGGTCACGTCGAGGTCGACGACCACCACGGCGCGGGCCGAGGCACCGAGCTGCGCCACCCCGTCGAGGGTGGCACGGTTGTCGATGCCGTAGGTCGAGGGCGTGACGACGACGGTGCGTCGCGTCCCGATCCGCTTCTGGAACAGGCGGTAGGCGGCGACGTCGCTGTCGGCGACCGGCTGGCCCTTCCAGTGCGGCGACGCGGGGACGCGGATCGAGAAGATGTGGATGTGCGAGTCGCAGGCGTTCGGCGGCACCTCGGTCTTCGGTGCCTCGGTGCCGGACGAGAACGGCACGCTGTCTTGCGCGAAGGCTTCGCCGCCCTGCAGCCCTGCGAGTGCCACGCCGGTCGCGGCCGCCCGCAGGATGTCGCGGCGCGACAGGTCGAAGGTGCTCACAGCAGGTCCTTTCGATGAGGATGAGCCGGGCCGCGCTCAGAAGCCGTAGAGGCGAGCCGGGTTGGAGACGAGGATCTTGGCCTGCACAGCCGGGTCGGGCGCCCACTCCGCCAGCAGGTCGAGGAGGACGGCATCGTCGGGCTTGGCGTCGGCCGGCGCGGTCGGGTGCGGCCAGTCGGAGCCCCAGACCAGACGCTCGGGCGCGAGGGCGACGTAGGCCCGGGCGAGCCGGCCGCGGTCGGCGTAAAGGGGAGGGCCGGACTTCGACAGGATGTAGGCGCCGGTGAGCTTCACCCAGGCGCCGCGGGTCGCGATCAGGTCGGCGATCACCCGGAAGGACCGATGGTCGGGCCCGGCCGGCTCGGGCAGGTGACCCATGTGGTCGAACACCACCGGGACCGGCAGGCGCTCCAGCACCTCCTTCATCTCGGCGATCCTGTCGCCCTCGGAGACGAGCTGGATGTGCCAGCCGAGATCGGCGATCTTGCGGGCGACCGGTTCGAGATCGGTCACCGGGGCGCCGCCCGGAAGTCGCGTGCCGAAGCGCACGCCGCGGATGCCGGCCCCATCCAGGCGGCGCAACTCCTCCGACGTGACGCTCGCGTCGACCATCGCGATGCCGCGCGCACGCGGCCCGAAGGCGGCGAGCGAGGCGACGAGGAGCCGGTTGTCGGTGCCGTAGGTCGAGGGCTGCACCACGATATTGCGGGTGAGCCTGAGCCGTCGCTGCAGGGCCTGGTAATCCTCGACGCTCGCCTCCGGCGGACGCAGGGTCGCGGACGGCGCCGGGGGGAAACGGGCATCGTAGATGTGGTGGTGGCAGTCGGTCGCGTTCGCCGGGACGGCGATCCGGGGCGGCTGCGTGCCCCCCGACCAGCGCACGGCCTGGGCCGCGGCCGGGCCGGGGCCGAGGGCTAGCCCGGCCGCCAGGAGCGCGAGGTGGTCGCGCCGCGTCATCTCGGGCATCGGATTCCTCACGCGTGCGAGAACAGGAGCTGGCCCGGGGCCGGCATGGGTGCCGTCAGGATGCTGCCCGTGGCGGATTCGGTGATGAACAGGGTCTTCCGGTCCGGTCCGCCATACGCGACGTTGGTGGTCGAGATGCCGGCGGGGGACTTCACCCGCAGCAGCGGCTCGGCCACCGGAGACAGACGCCAGATCGAGCCGAAGCCCGTATGGGCGACGATCAGGCAGCCCTCCTCGTCCAGCGCGATGCCGTCCGGGCCGCCCATCCCGCCATGGAGCTGGGCGAACACCCCGACCTTCGCGACGAGCCCGCTGCCATTCAGCGGGATGCGCCAGATCTGCTGGGCACGGGTCACCGCGACGAACAGGCTCTTCATCGCGGTGTCGATCACGATGCCGTTCGGGCTCGGCACGGTGTCGATCAGGCAGGTCAGCTCGCCAGAGGGCCGCAGGCGGTAGACCCGCCCGGTCGGATCCTGGAGGCCGGTCTGGCCCTGATCAGTGAAGTAGAGGTCGCCGTTCGCCGCGAAGGTGAGATCGTTGACGCCCCGGAACCCCTCCGAGCCGGCGGTTTCGAGGCAAGGCACCACCGATCCGCTGTCGGGATCGAGCCGCATGATGCCGTGCTTGTAGCAAGTGATGAAGATCGGCCCGTCCCGGTGGATCTTCAGCCCGTTCGGCCAGCCGTCATACTCGGCGACGAGATCCCAAGCCCCGTCCGGGTCGATGCGGAAGATGCGGCCATGCGGGATGTCGGTGACGTAGAGCCGACCCTGGCGGTCGAAGACGGGGCCTTCCAGGAAAGAGTCGATCGCTTCACCGCCGCGGTTGGCGTCGGCCCAGGCGGTGGACTTCCGCGCGCGGTAGCGGTCGGGCAGGCGGGTGAAGATCTCGGCCGTGACAGTCGGCGGGGGAGCGAAGAACATCGCGGGCCTCGGGTCGGTCGGATTGGGAAGGGTCAGGCCGCCACCGCCCGCCCCTGCACGGCGCGGGCATGGGAGCGGCTGATGGCCAGCACGCAGAAGGCGGCGGCGATGTCGAGGAGCGCGACGGGCAGCAGGCCGAGGGCGAAGCTGCCGGTCGCGGTCTTCACCAGGCCGACGATGTTCACCATCAGCCCGCCGCCGATCAGGTTGGCGATGGCGTTGATGCCGGCAAGGCCCGCCGCCAGGGTACCGGCCGAGAGCCACCCGGCCGAGAGCGCCCAGAACGGGCCCTTGAAGGCGTAGGCGCCGACGAGCGCGAACGAGACCGCCACGATCGTCGTCGTGAGGCCGCCGGCGAGGTTGAGGGCGGCGAGGCCGATGCCGGCCAGCAGCAAAGGGATCGCGGTGTGCCAGGTACGCTCGGCCCGGCGGTCCGAATGGCGGCCCCACAGGATCATCAGCACCGTCGCGATGCCGTAGGGGACCGAGTTGACGAAGCCGGTCTGGAGATTGCTAAGCCCGAACGACTTGATGATCTGCGGCTGCCACACCGAGAGCGTGCTGCCCGTGGCGGACGCCCCGGCGCAGACCAGCGCCATGGTGAGGAAGTACTTGTTGCGCGCCAAGCCCCAGAGCGAGATGTGGCCGACCGGGGTCTTGCCCGCCGCTTCCGCGGCGAGGCGGTTCACCAGCCAGTCGCGCTGGGCCGGCGCGAGCCAGGCGGCGTCCTTCGGCTTGTCGGTGAGCACGAACAGGCAGGCGATGCCGAGGAGCACGGTCGGCAGGCCCTCGAGCACGAACAGCCACTGCCAGCCCTTGAGGCCGAGGAGGCCGTCGAGTTCGAGCAGCGTGACCGAGAGCGGCGAGCCCAGGAAGGTCGCGAGCGGAATCGAGACCGTGAAGGTCGCCATCACCCGCGCCCGGTACCGGCTCGGCAGCCAGTAGGTCAGGTACAGGATGGCGCCCGGGAAGAACCCGGCTTCGGCCGCGCCCAGGATGAAGCGCATCGCGTAGAGCGAGATAGGCCCGACGACGAGCGCCATGCCCATCGTCACCAGGCCCCAGGTGATCATGATCCGCGCGATCCAGCGCCGGGCCCCGACGCGTTGCAGCGCCAGGTTGCTCGGTACCTCGACCAGGAAATACGAGACGAAGAACAGGCTCGCGGCGAAGCCGAACATCGCCGGCGTCAGCCCGAGGTCGTGGTTCATCTGCAGCGCGGCAAAGCCCACATTCACCCGGTCGAGCAGGGCGAAGAAGTAGCAGACCATCAGGAACGGCACGAGCCGGAGGATCACCCGGCGCATGGTCGTCGCTTCGAGGGCCTGATTCTCGTCTGCGGTGGCGTTCACGTCCCGTCCTCCCGTCTCTTCGTCGTCGACGATTCAGAGGCCTTCGCAGCCGGCCTTCTCGAGGGCGCGCTCGACCCAGGAGCGGTCGACGGTGCCGGCCTTGATCGCCGCCATGGTCCTGGCCTCGCCCTGCTGCTTGGCGTTCCCGCTGGCGTAGACCGCCTCGACCTGGTCGAAGGGCACGCAGACGACGCCGTCGTCGTCACCGACGATCAGGTCGCCGGGCGCGATCACCATGCCGTCGAGGGCGACCGGCACGTTCACCTCGCCCGGCCCGTCCTTGTAGGGGCCGCGATGGGTGACGCCGGCGGCGTAGACCGGCAGCGTGCTGGTCCGGATCCAGCCGAGATCGCGCACGGCGCCGTTCACGATCACCCCGGCGACGCCGATCTGTTGCGCGTGGGCGAGCATCAGCTCGCCCATCAGCGCGTTGGTGAGGTCGCCTCCGGCATCGATGACGAGCACGTCGCCGGGCTTGGCGCGGTTGAGCGCGGCGTGGACCATCAGGTTGTCGCCCGGCCGCGTCCTCACCGTGAGGGCGACGCCGCAGAGCACGCCGCCGGCGTGGAGCGGGCGCAGGCGCGGCCCGGCATGGACCATGCGGCGCATCGAGTCGCTGATGTTCGCGACCGCGATGGACTTGAACCTCTCGACCGTCGCGGCGTCGACCGTGCGGGTGCGGGGATGGATCTTGAAACCGATGGGCATGGGGATGGTCCGGGATTGAGAGGCTGTTCGATGGGCTCGTCGACTCCGTCGCCCACCCGGCCGTTCCGGGTCCAAGCGGCGGAACCCGGACTCCAGACGCTCAGGGGGAGAAGAAGTGGTGGGGCGCTGCCCGCCATTTTTTTCGAATATTCGGCGATTGTGGTTTCCGGGCTCCGCTGCGCGGACCCGGAATGACGCGGATGATGTCGGAACTATTGTTTTGAGGACCGGCGTTTCTGCATCGAAGGTCACGACTTCCCGGACGGCTTCAGCCCCGCCTTCTCGGCCATCGCCTCCAGCGCCTCCTGGTAGGTGCCGGGCACGACGCCGCCGAAATGGTCCTTGAGGCCGAGGCTCTCCTTCCAGCGCAGGCGCTGGGCGATGGCCCGGGCCATGATCGGCTCGACGCCGGAATCGGCGACCGCCTCGGCGGACATCTCCAGTTCCTCGGCCCGGCGCTTGGCGTGGATGACGCCCGAGGGGGTGAGGCTCTGCACCGTGTCCATCCAGGGCCGGGCCAGGGTCTTGGATGCCGAGGCGAGCACGACCTCGTCGATGCCGTATTGGCGCGCGGCGAGCAGCATCTCGTCGTGCAGCGCCTCGATGCCCTTGATCAGGACCGAGCGCAGGATCTTGATGCCGGAGGCGGTGCCGAGGGTCGGGCCGGTGAACTCGATCTGCATGCCCCACGGCACCAGCAGGTCGCGCACGCACTCGCCGGCCGGCCCGCTCGAGAGCATCCGCATGGAATAGCCGTGGAGCGGCGTGCCCTCGATCGAGCCGTCGCCGAGGAGCGCGCCGGTGGCCGAAAGCCGCTCGGCGACGCCCTGCTTCACCTTCGGGGTCGCGGAGGCGAAGTCGAGGAAGGTGTGGCGGTTCGTCAGCACCGGCGCGAAGGCTTCCGCGCTCGCGAGCGAGGCGACGCCGGGCGTCACGCTGACGATCAGGTCGGCGGCCTCGGCGAGCTCGGCGTTCGAGCGCACCAGGGTGACCCCGGCCTCCCGCGCCCGGCCCTGGATCAGGTCGGAATAGGGACCGTCGAAGGCGTATTTGTCGTAGCAGGCGATGCTCGTGAGGCCGGCGCCGCGAAGGCCGGCCCCGAGGGTGCTGCCAATCTCGCCGTAGCCGACGAGGCCGAACCTGAATTGCGTGCGCTCCGCCATGATGGGCTCCTTGAAGTCAGATGGTGTCCAGGTGCCGCGCCGGGCCGAGGCCGGGCGCGGGGATGGTCGTCGGGAGGTGATCGCGCAGGATCTCGACCGGGTGCGGCAGCCGCACGCCGTCGATGATCGTCGCCTGCGAGCGGCAGGAATAGCCGTCGGCGAGGAGACGGCCGGTCCGGCCCTTCTCCGCCACGGGCTTCGACCAGCTGAGGCCGTAGATGCGCGCGGAGGTTGCCCGGTTCTCGGCCTCGTGGCCGTAGGTCCCGGCCATGCCGCAGCAGCCCGCGGGCAGCAGCGCGAGGCGCAGGCCGAATGCCTGGAAGACATGCGCCCAGGCCGCCACGGCAGCTTGCGCCGTCGCCCGCTCGGTGCAGTGCGGCAAGAGCCAGTAGGACTCGCCTTCCGGTGCGGCTGTGCCGCCGTCGAGGCGCGTGGCGAGCCATTCCTGCACCAGCCGGACCTGCGGCAGGGCGCGCCCCGGCAGGGCCTGCCGGTACTCCGCCCGGTAGGTCAGCGTCATCGACGGGTCGAGGCCGATGAGCGCGATCCCGGTCGCGGCGAGCGTGTCGAGATGAGCGGCATTCGCGGCGGCACACCGTTCGAACCGGTCGAGGAAACCGTGGACGTGCAGCGGCTTGCCGTTCGGCCGATAGGGAGCGAGCCAGGGCCGGATCCCGAGGCCGGTCAGGAGGTCGAGGAGCGCGAGGAGGACCGGCGTGTCGTAGTGGCTGGTGAAGGCGTCCTGCACCACGACGACGCTGGCCAGCCGCTCGGCGGGAGAGAGCCGCGCCAGCGCGTCCGGATCGGCCGGGGCCACGCCCCGGCGTGCCATCTCCCGCCGGAGATCGATTCCGGACAGGGTCGGCGCGTGAACGAGGCCGACCGCCCGTCCGGCGCCGAGGCGCGTCGCGGCATTGACGAGACGGGGCGCCTTGGCGAGCCAGGGGGCCAGCGGCTCCAAAGCCGCGACGGCGTGGTGGCGCAGGGGCCGCAGGTAGCGGCCGTGATAAAGCTCGAGGAACTTCGCCCGGAAGGTCGGGACGTCGACCTTGATCGGGCACTGCCCGGTGCAGGACTTGCAGGCGAGGCAACCGGCCATCGCCTCTTGCACGGCGTGGGAGAAGTCCTCGTCCCGTCGGCGCAAGGTGGCGGCGAGGCGGGCCGGGAAGGCGCGCCAGCCCGGGCGGGCGCGTAAGGATCGCGCCTCCGCCAGCGGGTCGGCACCTTCGGCAGCGAGGCGCCGCAGCCATTCGCGCATCAGCTGGGCACGCCCCTTCGGCGAGTGCCGGCGTTCCCGGGTGCCCTTCCAGGACGGGCACATCGCCTCGTCCGGATCCCAGGAGAAGCAGGCGCCGTTGCCGTTGCAGTGCAAAGCCTCGTCGTAGGCAGCCCGCACCTCGGCCGGGATCGCGCGGTCGTGGCCGCCCTTGGTCGGCACGCCGTCGATCGTCAGGAGCGCGCCGCTCTCGGGCGCCGCGATCTTGCCCGGATTGAACTGGTTCCTCGGGTCGAAAGCGGCCTTCAGCGCCTGGAGCACCGGGTAGAGCGGGCCGAACACCTGCGGCGAGAACTCGGAGCGCACGCCCTTGCCGTGCTCGCCCCAGAGGAGTCCGCCATAGGTCCGCGTCAGCGCGACGACGTCCTCGGTCACCGCGCGCACGAGGGCTTCCGCGCCCGGCGCCTTCATGTCGATCGCCGGGCGCACGTGCAGAACGCCTGCATCGACGTGGCCGAACATGCCGTAATCGAGGCCGCGCCGGTCGAGGGCGCCGCGGAACTCGGCGATGAAGTCGGCGAGGTTCTCCGGCGGGACGGCGGTGTCCTCCACGAAGGCGATCGGGCGCGCCTCGCCCTTCTGGTTGCCGAGGAGGCCGACCGCCTTCTTGCGCATGCTCCAGAGGCGGCCGACCTCGGCCTCGCCCCGCGCGATCGTGTAGCCGCGGCGCCCGGCCGCCGGCCCGGCCGCGTCGAGCATCGCCGTGAGGCGGGCGACCGCCGCTGCCACCTCGGCCCCGGTCTCGCCGACGAACTCGACGAGGTTGACGCCGCGGGCCCGCTCGCCCGCATCCTCGGGAAAGAAGGCGGCGACGCCGTCCCAGATCGGGTCGCCCTGGGCCAGGGCCAGCACCTTGGAATCGACCGTCTCGATCGACGCCGCCCCGCTTCCCGCGAGCGCCCGCGCGTCGCGGAGCGCCGCGTCGAAGCTGGCATAGCGCAGGTTGACCAGGGCGACGTGGCTCGGCAGCGGCAGGACGGCGAGCGTCGCCTCCGCGATGAAACCCAGCGTCCCCTCCGATCCGCACAGGACGGCATTGAGGTCGAAACGCCCGTCGGCGCGCCGGAGATGGGCGAGGTCGTAGCCGGTGAGGCAGCGGTTGAGCGGCGGGAACCGCTCGGCGATCAGCGCCGCGTTCTCGCGCTGGAGCCGGTCGAGCTCCCGGTGGATGGCGCCCGCCCGGCCAGCCTGAGCCTTCGCCGCTTCGAGCCCAGCCTCGTCGAGGGGTTCGGAGTGCCAGACCGTGCCGTCGGACAGGATCGTGGTCAGCGCCGGCACGTGGTCGCGGGTCTTGCCGTAGAGGCAGGAGCCCTGGCCGCAGGCGTCGGTGGAGATCATGCCCCCGATCGTGGCGCGGTTCGAGGTCGAGAGCTCGGGGGCGAAGAACAGCCCGTGGGGTTTGAGTGCCGCGTTGAGCTGGTCCTTGACGACGCCGGCCTCGACCCGGACCGTGCGGCGCTCGGGGTCGATCGCCAGGATGCGGTTCATGTGCCGCGACAGGTCGACCACGAGCCCGTCGGTGAGGGACTGGCCGTTGGTGCCGGTGCCGCCGCCGCGGGGTGCAATCGTGATGTCCGCGAAGCGGTCCTCGGCGAGAAGCTTGGCGATGCGCACGAGGTCGTGGCGCTCGCGCGGGAAGGCGACGGCGTGAGGCGTGAGCTGGTAGATCGAGTTGTCGGTCGCCAGGACCGTGCGGTCGGCGGGCGCCAGGGACAGGTCGCCGGCAAAGCCCCGCGCCCGCAGCTCGGCGCAGAAGGCCGCGTGGAGCGACGCCGTCTCGGGCGCGAGGGGAAGGCGCGGGATCATGGTGGCCGGACCTCGCCGTCAGGCCGGGAGCGCGGCGGGCAAGTCGGCGCGGCGGGCGCGCCGGCCGAAGGCGAGCATCAGGGCCGCGCCGACCAGCAGGCAGAGGCCGACCGCCACGAGGGGCGCGGTGAACCCGCCCGAGAGGTCGCGCACCAGGCCGATCATGTACGGCCCGGCGAAGCCGCCGAGATTGCCGATCGAGACGATCATGGCGATCCCGCCGGCGGCGGCGCGGCCGGTGAGGAAGCCCGACGGCACCGCCCAGAAGGTGGCGACGAAGGAGTTGATGCCCATGACGGCGACGCAGAGCGCCGCGATGGTCAGGACCGGCGTGGGCGTGAAGGCGCTGGCGACCAGGGCCGCGGATCCGACGAGGAGCGAGATCGCCGGGTAGATCGTCCGGTCGCTGCCGCGATCCGACATCCGGCCCCACACCACCATGGCGACCGCGCCGCAGAGATAGGGGATCGCCGTCACCACCCCGACGAGGGAGGTGGCAAAGTCCAGCTGCTTGATGATCTGCGGCAGCCACAGGCCGATGCTGAGCGAACCGACAATGGCGCAGAAGTTGATGCAGGCGAGCATCAGGACGCGCCAGTTCCGCAAGGCCTGGGCGAGCGTCATCTTGTGCTTCTGCTCGATCGCCACCCTCTCCGCGGCGAGCCGGGCGACGAGGGCGTCGCGCTCCGCCGGCGACAGCCAAGATGCCTTCTCGGGCCGGTCGGTCAGGACGAACAGGCAGGCGATGCCTAAGCCCATCGCCGGCAGCGCTTCGAGGATCAGGAGCCACTGCCAGCCCTTGAGGCCGAAGCCTTCGACCTGGATCAGCGCGCCCGAGACCGGCGATCCCAGGATGTTGGCGACCGGGATGCCGAGCAGGAACAGGGCGGTCGCCCGCGCCCGCACCGCGGAGGGAAACCACAGGCTCAAGTAGAGGAAGACGCCCGGCACGAACCCGGCCTCGCCGAGCCCCAAGAGGAAGCGCGCGATACCGAACTGCACCGGGCCGGTGACGAAGGCGGTCGCCGCCGAAACCAGACCCCAGGTGATCATGATCCGGGCGATCCAGATCCGGGCGCCCACGCGCATCATGATCAGGTTGCTGGGAATCTCGGCGATGAAATAGCCGAAGAAGAACAGGCCGGCACCGACGCCGAAAGCCGTCGCCGAGAGGCCGATATCCTTGTTCATCGTGAGCGCGGCGAAGCCGACATTCACGCGGTCGAGGTAGCTGACGACGTAGCAGACGAACAGGAACGGCAGGATGCGCCACATCATCTTGCGATGCAGGGCCTGCTCGTCGAGCGCGCCCGGTGGCGTGAATGCCGGCTGTGCCGGTCCTGCCCGCGTCATGGCGTGATCTCCCTCGAATTTTTGCAACGGCGTTTCATTTTGAGTAGAGGCGTCGCCTGGCCGGGTCAAGCGCAGCGTGCGATGCGCGAATGCCGCAGGAGCCACGACCGCCGTTCCGGCGGTTTGGCGGCGGCGCGCGTCGCCGCTATGGGAGGCGTCCGCCCCCAAAGAACCGTTGAGCGAGCGTGACGCGCATGCCGAAAGAGGCCCGACCGAGACCCAAGCTCGAAGGCGTCGCCTCGGCGGAGCGGGTGCTGGCCGTCCTGACCGCGTTCCGGCGCGGCGACGACGCGCTCGAACTGACGGAGCTCGCCCGACGCACGGAACTCGTGAAGAGCACCATCATGCGGCTATGCATCTCGCTCGAGAAATTCGGCCTGATCGAGCGGCTGGACGACGGGCGCTACCGCCTGGGCGTGGAGGCGGCGCGCATCGGCTCGGTCTACCAGCAATCCTTCGCGCTGGAGGAGCGCGTGGTCCCCGTGCTGGAGCGTCTGGCCGCCGAGTCCCTGGAGACGGCGTCGTTCTACATCCGCCGGGGTAACCAGAGGCTGTGCCTGTTCCGGGCGGACTCGCCCTATCCGCTGCGGATGAACGTGCGGCCCGGCGACATGCGGCCGATGGACCAATCGGCGATCGCCCAGGTGCTGTCGGCCTTCGAGCGGTCGCTCCCGCAGCCGCGACCTGAGCTTCCGCTCTACACCTCGGGCATCACCGACCCGCACGTCGCCTCCCTGGCGATGCCGGTCTTCGGCGCCGGAGGCCGGCTGATCGGCGCCCTCGCGCTGTCAGGTCCGTCCTCGCGCCTCACCGCCGAGCAGGCCTGCCTGCTCGCGCCGCGGCTACGGGAGGAGGCCGAGCGCCTGTCGACCGGGCTGGGGGCGCAGACGTGACGCGGGCCGGCTCACCCGGCGGGCGGAGCTGATCCGGGAGGGAGCACCGTCTCGGGGCGGAAGAACAGGCCGGCCTTGAGGCTGGCGCCGATCCGCTCGGCCCGCCCCTGCAAGGCCGCGGCATCGTCCGGGGTGAAATGCGCCGCGGCCGTCTGCCCGAACAGGTCGAGCCACCGGGCGAAGTGCTCCGGCCGGAGGACGCCGAGGGCCTGATGCCGGCCGAAGGGATTGCCCTTGTAGCGGCCCGTCTTGAACAGGACCGACGACCAGAACGCCTCGATGGTCGCCATGTGCCGCGGCCAGTCGGCGTCCGGAATCGCGGCGGCGAAGACCGGACCGATGAGCGGATCGCTGCGCACGCGCGCGTAGAAAGCCGCCAGGAAGGGGGCGAGGCTGCTGTCGTCCAGGGTCGTCCGGGCCATGCCCGTCAGATGCTCACCGGCCAGGGATCCCGCAAGGGATGCATCCGGACGCCGGTAACTGAGGGGGTCCGGTCGTCCTGAGGCGACGGCCCGCGACCGGCATCGGCGGAGCGTTCGCCGACGACCGCGTGGGCGGCACGACCAAGCGCATCCCGTCCTCCGGTGGAGCGAAGGCGCCACCGAGCAAGAACGAGGTTTCGAGGCTCACGAGGAAGCTCAGCCGGAGCGCAGGGCACAGGAAACCGGCCCCTCTGTTCGGCAGTCGCAGATTTGTCCTGATGCGATCGATTGACAGCTGATCCGAACAGGCAAAGCATGAACAGGATCGGGAGCGGAGCGGAGTCGCGCCCGGCTCCGCGCTGGCATGAACAGTCAACAATGGCCTGACAGGCGCGTGGCGATGTCGTTCATGGCAGAAGGAGGAGGTACCTATGCCGGGAACCCGCACGATTCGCCGTCGCCGGATCTCCCTCATGCTGTGTGCCGCGACATCCCTGCTGGCCGCACTCCCGGCGCAGGCCGACGAGACCTGCCAATCACCCTACATGGCGAAGATCACCGGCACCGAGGATTTCGTCTATGTCTGGACCCTCGGGGTCGAGGGGCTGGGCGACGGTTCGGACAAGCTCGTCACCGTCGATGCCCGTGCATCCTCCCCGACCTTCGGCAAGCCGATCCATGCCGCCCCGGTCGGCGGCCGGCACGAGGCGCATCACGGCGGCTTCACCGACGACCGGCGTCACTTCTGGGCCGCCGGCCTGTCGGACAGCCGGATCTTCATCTTCGACGTCGCGAGCGATCCGGCCAAGCCCCGGCTCGTCAAGGTGATCGACGATTTCGTCGAGAGGAGCGGCGGCGCGGCCGGCCCGCACGGCGCCTACGCGCTGCCCGGCCGCATGCTGATCCCGAGCCTGTCGAACCGGAACGGGACCGGCCGCGCGGCGCTCGTCGAGTATTCGAACGAGGGCGACTACGTCGCGACGCACTGGCTGCCGACCGATGCCGAGCCGAACGGGGCGCGGATCGAGGCCGGGGCGGACGGCTACGGCTACGACGCCCGCGTGCTGCCGCGCCGCAACGTCATGCTCACCTCGTCCTTCACCGGGCTCGAGAACTACATGCGGCCCCTCGGCGACCTGATGAAGGACGGCGAGGCGATGAAGCGGTTCGGGCAGACGATGGTGCTGTGGGACTTCCACGCCCGCAAGCCCCGCACCGTGCTGAGCGTGCCCGGGGTGCCGCTGGAGATCCGCTGGGCCTGGGGACCGCAGCACACCTACGCCTTCACCTCGACCGCGCTCACCGCGAAGCTCTGGCTGGTGCGAGAGGACGAAGCCGGCGCCTGGAGCGCCAAGCCGGTGGCCGAGATCGGCGACCCGGCGCGTCTGCCGGTGCCCGTCGACATCAGCCTCTCGGCCGACGACCGCACGCTGTTCGTCGATACCTTCATGGATGGCACCACCCGCGTCTTCGACGTCTCCGATCCGGACCGGCCGCGACAAATCTACGAGAAGAAGATCGGCGCGCAGCTCAACATGGTCTCGCAGAGCTGGGACGGCAAAAGGATCTACTACACCAGCTCGCTCCTGGCGAACTGGGACAAGACAGGGGCGGAGAACGAGCAGTTCCTCAAGGCCTATACGTGGAACGGCCGCGAATTGTCGCCGCGCTTCGCGATCGACTTCACGGCCGAGCGGCTCGGGCGGCCGCACATGATGGCCTTCGGCGCCGCCTCGCTCTACGGGCCGTGACGCCGATGCGACCGATCCCGCTCCCCGGCCGCGCGGTGCTCCTGGTCGGCGCCGCCTTCGCCCGGCACGCCCTCTGTCCTGATGTCCTCGCGCATGAGGGCCATCCGCCGCCGCCTCCCGCTGCGGCCGTTTTTCCCATCCCGGCGCCGGGGAGCTACCGCCTGCCGCCGATCAAGCCTGCTTCCGGCGGCACCGTCCTCGACGAAACCGGCCAGCGCCGGGACCTTTTGGAGGACCGGAGCGGCGTCACCGTGCTGGCGCTGATCTACACGCGCTGCGGCGACGTCTGCCCGCTCGCCAGCGCCGACATGGCCCGGCTGCAGGACCTCGCCGCGAAGGAGTCAGGGCTCGCGCGCCGGATGCGCCTCGTCACCCTGAGCTTCGACCCCGAGCACGACACGCCGGAGGTGATGCGCGGCTTCGCCGCCGCATGGCGCTCCGCCGATCCCGCCGCGCCAACCTGGTCTTTCCTGACGGCGCCCGACCGGGCCGCCCTCGCGCCGATCCTCGCCGCCTACGGGCAGCGCGTCGATGCGGGGCCCGGCGGCGCGCTGAACCACGTCTTCCGCGCCTTCCTGATCGATTCCAAGGCGCGCGTGCGCAACATCTACAGCCTCGACTTCTTCGAGCCTGCCCTGGTCCTCACCGACATCCGCACGCTGCTCATCGAGGAATCCGGCTCCGGAGGCGCTGCAGGCCGCTGAGCGGAGGCGGGAGGGCGCCGGCCATGGTCAAGCTCGCGGCCGATCCGCGCCGCTCGCTCTTCGCGAAATACTGCGTCGTGCTGTTTTCCGCGGTGGCGCTGCCGCTCTTCGCGAACGGCGCCCTGGAGGCGTGGTTCGGCTACCGCGACCGGCGCGACCAGCTGCACGCCCTGCTCGGCCTGGAGGCGCGCGACGCCGCCTTCCGCATCCAGGGCTTCATCGACACCATCCGCGAGCAGCTCGGCTGGATGGTGCAACTGCCCTGGATGCCGACCGGGGAGGAGACCCAGCGGCTCGACGCCCTGCGCCTGCTGCGGCAGGTCCCGGCGATCGCGCAGCTCACCCTCGTCGATGGCGAGGGGCGCGAGCGGCTGCAGGTCTCGCGGGTCAGCCTCACCCGCGCCGGAAGCGGCGCCGACCGTGCGGGCGATCCGGCGGTGGTGGGGGTCAAGGCGGCCCAGGCCAAGGCGGCCCACGCCAACACGGCCCGGGCCTGGTACGGGCCGGTGACGTACCACCGCGGCTCCGAGCCGTTCATGACCGTGGCGGTGGCGGGAAACCGCGCCTCGGTCGGCGTGGCGGTGGCGGAGATCAACCTCAAGCTGATCCGGGAGGTGATCTCTAGGATCCGTATCGGCGAGATGGGACAAGCCTTCGTGCTCGACGGACCGGGCCGGCTCGTCGCACATCCCGATCTCAGCCTTGTCCTGCGCGGCGCCGACGACCCGGCGGCGCGGTCCCTCATGGCACTGCGGGCGGAGGCGCGGGCCGCCGACGGCACCGCGACGGGCCGCGAC
>JAEWKL010000647.1 GCA_023386115.1 Pseudomonadota bacterium | reverse complement strand
CACCAGGACCCCATGGGTCACGTCCGGATCGTCGCCGGCATCCTTCACCACCCCGGCGAGCGCGCCGTCCTCCACCCGCCCGGTCCGCGCCAGGGCGAAGGCCGGGCGGGCGCCGCTCGGCAGCGGGATCTCGACCGGATCCGGGAAGGCGCCGGTGACGAGGCCCGCATAGGCTGCCTTGGCGGCGGCCGCCGCACAGGCGCCGGTGGTCCAGCCGCGGCGCAGGGTCTCCCGTGGTCGTGTCGCATCCATGCGGCGTGGTATCACCGCAGGCCGGCGCGGTGAATGCGCGCCGATCGCCAGAAGATGGAAGCCTTCGTGACCGCACGCCCCGCCCGTGGCCTCCTCGTCGCCGCCGCCCGTTCCGGCTCCGGCAAGACCACTGTGACCCTCGCCCTGCTGCGGGCCCTGCGCCGCCGCGGGCTGGCGGTCGCCGGGGCGAAATGCGGGCCGGACTACATCGACCCGGCCTTCCACGCCGCCGCCACCGGCCGGCCGAGCTACAACCTCGACAGTTTCGCCATGGACGGCGCCCTCCTCGACGCGGTGGCGGGGCGCGCCGGCGCGGAAGCCGACCTGCTGCTCGCCGAGGGCTCGATGGGCCTGTTCGACGGCGTCGTCGCGGAGGAGGGCCGCAGCGGCGCCAATGCCGACATCGCCGCCCGCTACGGCTGGCCGGTCGTGCTGGTGCTCGACGTCTCGGGAGCGGCGCAGTCGGCTGCCGCCACCGCCCTCGGGGTCCGGGCCTACGATCCGCGCCTGACGCTCGCCGGCGTGATCCTCAACAAGGTGGCGAGCCCGCGCCACCGCCGCCTGGTCGAGGTGGGTCTCGTCCGGGTCGGGATCCCGGTGCTCGGCGCGGTGCCGCGGGAGGCCGCGCTGGTTCTTCCCGAACGCCATCTCGGGTTGATCCAGGCCGGCGAGACCGCGGACCTGGACTCTCGCCTCGACCGTCTCGCCGATCTGGCGGAAGCCTCGATCGACCTCGACGCGGTGGTGGAAGCCGCTGGCGGGCGGGTCCCCGCCCGGGAGATCGGGCATGCGCCGATCGAGCCTCTGCCGCCGCCGCCCGGCCAGCGCCTCGCGGTGGCGCGCGATGCCGCCTTCTCGTTCGTCTACCCGCATCTCGAGGCCGGCTGGCGCGCCGCCGGGGCCGAGATCGTGCCGTTCTCCCCGCTGGCCGACGAGGCGCCGCCGCAGGACTGCGACGCCTGCTGGCTGCCCGGCGGCTATCCGGAACTCCATGCCGGCCGGATCGCCGCCGCGTCGCGCTTCCTCGACGGGTTGCGCGCCTTCGCGGAGACGAAGGCCGTCCACGGCGAGTGCGGCGGCTACATGGTGCTGGGCGAGAGCCTGGAGGATGCCGACGGCACGACCCACCGCATGGCCGGCCTCCTGCCGGTCAGGACGTCCTATGCGAGACGCCGCCTGCATCTCGGCTACCGGATCGCGACGCTCGTCGGCTCCGGGTCGCTCGGCGCGGCCGGGCAGGGCCTGGTCGGGCACGAGTTCCACTATGCCAGCGAGATCACGCCCCCCCCGGGGCCGGACGAGGCCCTGGCCGAGGTGACCGACGCGGAAGGGCGAGAGAAGGGCCTCGCCGGGCACCGGCGCGGCCGGGTCAGCGGCAGCTTCTTCCACCTCGTCGGGCTACGCGAGAGCACCATCCGATCGCGTTGCGATCGGATGGTGCTCTAGTCTTTGACTTTGCCGCATTCTCGGCGACGAACCGGCACCCACTTCGCCGGACAATGCTCTGGGGGCGCCGGCGCCTACTCGGCGGCGGCGCTGTCCTCGCCGTTCGCCGTCGTGGCGTGGCGGCCGAGACGGGCGGCGGAGCGGACGATCGCCAGAACCTCGCGGCGCAGCTGCTCGTCCTCGATCTGCACGTAGGCGCGCAGCAGCTCGATCGCACCCTGCGCGCTCAGGAAGCCGAACACGTTGTCGTCGCCGGTCTCGCCGCCGGTCTGGTCCTCGAAGAAGGCCGAGACCGGCACTTCGAGCAGCCGCGCGATCTCGCGCAGGCGGCCGGCGCCGACGCGGTTCTGGCCTTTCTCGTATTTCTGCACCTGCTGGAAGGTGACACCGACGGCATTGCCGAGGGCGGTCTGGCTCAGCCCCTTGGCCTTGCGCAGGGCGGTGATGCGAACTCCGACGAGACGGTCGACCTCAGTGGTTTGCTTGGGCATCGGTCCTCAACATCTCACGTGCTGGCCTGCCGGAAGCCCCCTCCCCAATTCCAGAGGGCCGCCGTCCCGCGTCGTTCATGCCCGCAACGGGCCGGCGCTCCCCGCTCCGGCGACCTCGCGGATGTTCGTCCTCGGGCCGGTGGCGAAGACGCCTCGCATCCGGTCCGCTCAACCCTCGTTCGCCGGGTCCGTCCGGCCCGCCCGCCCCGCACCGGAGCATTCGAACTGGAACGGACCATGCGAGACCAGTCGTCTGCGACCGCTCAAGGCCGTCCTGCTGGCAGGATGACGACACGGATGCGGGTCTGCCATGCAACCCAACTCACGTCTACACGCTCCAAGCGAATTCCCCAAGGGAATGAAGGTGAAAAAAATACTGAGCGGCACCGCTCACGCAGGTTGCCGCGCGGTGGGGGCCGTCCGGGCCGAGCGGGTCACCTTGCCGAAGGCGGAGCGGTTCCCATCTCATCGGCCAAGCCCGTCTGCCCGAGTGCCCGAACACCCGCGAGAGCCTTCGACACCGAAGAGAACGCCGAGAGGGATGCCCACCATGTTCATCGCCATGAACCGGTTCAAGGTCTACAAGGATGCGACGCAGGACTTCGAGCAGGTCTGGCTCGGGCGCGACAGCCATCTGGGGGAGATGCCGGGCTTCGTCGAGTTTCACCTGCTGCGCGGGCCCGAATACGAGGATCACGTCCTCTACGCCTCGCACACGATCTGGGCCTCGAAGGCCGATTTCGAGGCCTGGACCCGCTCCGAGCAGTTCCGCAAGGCGCATAGCCGCGCCCCGGGGACCAAGCCGCTCTATCTCGGCCACCCGCAATTCGAGGGATTCGAGACGATCCAGACCGTCGCCCGGACCGGGTGACGGCAGGACGCGGCGGGGCGGATCGAGGCCGCCCCGCGCATGTTTCGCTGCCGTGGCGGCCCTGGCTCGGGCCGCCCTCAGGGGTTCCGGCCGGCTTCGTGCCCCAGGCCGCCCTCAGAGGTTCCAGCCGGCTTCGTGCCTCAGGCCGGCTTGGACGCGTCGAGCCGCGGCAGGAACGCGGCGAGCAGGCCCACCGCCGGCAGGAAGGCGCAGATCCCGTACACGAACTCGATGCTGGTGTGGTCGGCGATCTCGCCCAGGATGGCGGCGCCCAAGCCCCCCATCCCGAAAGCGAAGCCGAAGAACAGGCCGCCCACCAGCCCGACCCGCCCGGGCAGGAGCTCCTGGGCGTAGACCAGGATCGCCGGCATCGCCGAGGCCAGGATCAGGCCGATCGGCACCGTCAGCGCCACGGTCCAGAACAGGTTGGCGTGCGGCAGCGCCAGGGTGAAGGGCAGGACGCCGAGGATCGAGCCCCAGATCACCACCTTGCGGCCGAACCGGTCGCCGATCGGCCCGCCGGCCACCGTGCCGGCCGCGACCGCGCCGAGGAACACGAACAGGTAGAGCTGCGATTCCTGCACCGACACGCCGAAGCGGTGGATCAGGTAGAAGGTGAAGTACGAGCTGAGGCTCGCCATGTAGAAATACTTGGAGAAGATCAGCACGAGCAGCACCGCGATGGTGCCGACAACCTTGACCCGCGGCAGGGCGAGGGCGCTTGAGCCCCCCTTCTTTCCCCGGGCGGTCCCTGCCCGGAGGCGGTCGCGGTACCAGCGCCCGACGAGGCTCAGCACCACGAACCCGGCGAGGGCCGCGACCGCGAACAGCGCGACGCTGGGCTGGCCGAGCGGCACCACGATGAAGGCGGCGAGCAGCGGCCCGAGCGCCGAGCCGGCATTGCCGCCGACCTGGAACACCGACTGGGCCAGGCCGTAGCGTCCGCCCGAGGCGAGGCGGGCGACCCGCGAGGCCTCCGGGTGGAAGATCGCCGAGCCGAGCCCGACGAGGCAGGCGGCCATGACCAGCAGGCCGTACGAGCCGGCATGGGACAGGAGCAGCAGGCCGCAGAGCGAGAGCAGCATGCCGGTGGCGAGCGAGAACGGCATCGGCCGCTTGTCGGTCACCAGGCCGACCACCGGCTGCAACAGCGAGGCGGTGAGCTGGAAGGCCAGGGTCAGGAAGCCGATCTGGCCGAAATCGAGGCTGTAGGCCTGCTTCAGGAGAGGGTAGATCGCCGGGAGCAGCGACTGGATCATGTCGTTGAGGAGGTGCGACAGGCTCAGGCCCCCGAGCACCACGGCTGCCGGACCCGCCGCTGCCGCCGCTGCCGCCGTGGGCGGCATCACCCTGCCCACCGTCTCCCCCTGCGGCGGCCCGGTCACCGACGCCTCCACGGCCACGCCGCCCTCGCTCGCTCGCGCATCCATCGCTCGGTTCGCTCCCCCTGGCGGCCCCGGCGGGCCCCTGGCGGTCCTCATGCGGGCCGCTCCCGCCGCGCCGCCCGTCGAAATCCAGGGGTTGCGGCGAGCCTCCCATACACCGGCCGCCCCCGTCCGTCCCGGCTTGGGCCGCAGGGCAGGGATGCCGCCGGTCCCGGGCTTGCTGCCCACCCGTCAACCAGCCGGCGGCGGACCGGGACCTGTGCGGAAACGGCACAGTCCCGCCCGTCCTGTCCCAGTCCGGCACAGACACGGGTCACGGGTCATCTCGCCATGCGACACGAACGGTTCCCGAGGGACGCCGATGCCCGCCTCGCTTCCTCCGAGGCGCGGGCGGTCTGGAACGCGCTCCTGCCCCGCCGCGGCCGGGCTGCCCTGCGGGTCGCGATCGCGGGCGGCGCGGCCCTGGCCGAGCTCGCCGCGGTGGCCCTCACCGGGCTTGCCTGCGAGATGACCTATCACCTCGTCTCCTACGAGCGGCAGCCCGAGCTCGGCCCATCGCTGGCGGTCGGCCTGTTCCTCGGCCTGTTCGTGGTGCTGCCGAACGTCGCGCGGAGCCAGTACAGCATCGAGAACTATCTCGCCCGCGCGCCCCGCTTTCGCCGGACGGTCAGCCTCTGGCTCGCCGCTTGGGCGGTGGTGCTGGTCCTCGGCTTCCTCAGTAAGACCACGGGCGACCATTCCCGCGGGGCGGCCTTGGCGACCTTCCTCACCGGCCTGCCGGTCCTCTTCGCCACGCGGCTCGCCACCGTGGCCCTGGTGCGCCGGCTCATCACCCCGCGCTCCGATTCCGCCCGCCGCATCCACCTGATCGGCTACGAGGACGACGTCGCGAGCTTCTACGCCACCCACGACACCGCGGCCCTGGGCCTCAGGGTGATCGGCGTCAGCACCCTGCGCAATGCGCCTTCGGGCGCGGACCCGGAGGCGCGCCGGACCCAGCTCGCCGAGGATCTCGACCTGAGCGTCTCGGTGGTGCGCTTCCTGCGGCCCGACGACGTGTTCGTGCTGGTGCCCTGGGCCGAGGTCGAGGACCTGGAGGCCTGCGTCGACGCCTTCCTGCGGGTGCCGGTCGCCCTGCACCTGCGCCCGGGCCGGGTGATGGACCGCTTCAGCGACGTGCGCCTCGGCCGTGTCGGCCTGCTCACCGGCATCAATGTCGGGCGCGCGCCCCTCTCGCCCCTGGAGATCGCCGCCAAGCGCACCTTCGACGTCGTGGTGGCGTCGCTGGCTCTCGTGGCGCTCTCGCCGCTGCTCCTCCTGATCGCGATCCTGATCCGCCTCGACAGCCGGGGGGCGAGCCTGTTTCGCCAGAAGCGCTACGGCTTCAACCAGGAGGCGTTCTGGGTGTTCAAGTTCCGCAGCATGCGCTCCGACGCCGATGCGGCCTTCCGCCAGGCGACCCGCGGCGACGACCGCATCACCCGGATCGGCCGCATCCTGCGCCGCACCAACCTCGACGAGCTGCCCCAGCTCCTCAACGTGATCCGGGGCGACATGTCGCTGGTGGGCCCCCGCCCCCACGCCGTCGCCCACGACCGCAGCTTCGAGCGCCGCATCGCGCTCTATGCCAGGCGTCACAACGTGCGGCCGGGGATCACCGGCTGGGCGCAGGTGAACGGCCTGCGGGGCGAGACCCTCACCGACGCCGACATGCAGCGGAGGGTCGAGCACGACCTGTTCTACATCGACAACTGGTCGCTGTGGTTCGACCTCAGGATCCTGGTGATGACGGTGGTGGCAAGGAGTGCGTTCCGGAACGCGTACTAGGTTTCGGGCGGAAGGGGCGCCCGTGGGGCGCCCTGCTTCCTGATCGTCACCGGAACTTGTAAAACAACCTGATCTTCAAATGATTACATAACACAATGCGGCGCTCAGTATCCTGGCGCCATAATAATATTCTAGCGATACTAGAACAACCTAGCGATATAAGGGCTCGCCAGCGGTGCCTCCTCTCCGATCATGAAGGTGTCGCTCTTATTCCCCTTGCCGCTCCTGGCACGCCCCACACTCCCCCTCGATCTCGACGATCCGGCTCGCCGGCTTGAACCCCGCCTGGGCCAGGGTCCGGTCCAGGCTGCGCTCGATCTCGGCCGAGATGGTCTCGTCGACGCTGCCGCAGCTGCGGCAGATGAGGAACACCGCGCTCTCGCCGGCGCCGTGGCCGTGCTCGCAGGGCACGAAGGCGTTGCGGCTGGCGATACGGTGGACGAGGCCGTGCTCGGTGAGGAAGTCGAGGGCGCGGTAGACCGAGACCGCGGCGACGCGCTTGCCCGGGGCGCTCAGGCGCTCCGCGATGTCGTAGGCGCCGAGCGGACGCCCCTCCTCGGCCACCACCTCCAGGGTGCGGCGGCGGAGCGCCGTGAATTGCAGGCCGAGATCCAGCGCCAGCCGCTCGGCCCGCGCGACCAGATCGGCGGTTCGGGCATGACCATGCCCGTCCTGGCCCTGCCCGTGATGCCCGCAGGTTCCGTGCTCGTCCATCCGCAACCCTCCCGGCGCCGTCCTACCCCAACCCGGCGGCGGTTGACAGGCCTTGCCTGTTACAGTGTAACGGTCCGCATTGGGACGGTCGCCGGCCGTCCTCCATATGGGGTTCGTGCGCCCGCCCGAAGAGGGCGCAGGACCCGAGCGACCGATTCGCCGATGCCGCATCTCCACGCCCCCGCTCTGCGGGCCGACGCCGCCCCGCGCCCTCAAGCCGCGCCGTTCTCCCTGCTGCGGGTCGGCGTCGGGCCGCGCCTCGCCGTGGCCGCGCTGCTGTCGGCGGCGCTCTGGGGCCTGATCGGCTGGGCGATGGCGTGACGGCACATCCTTACCCTTCCGCGCCCCGGGGTGCCCTGGTCCTGCGCGGCCTCACCCTCGGCTATGCCCGCCACCCGGCGGTCCACCACCTCGACGGGACGATCCCGCCCGGATCGCTCACCGCGGTGGTCGGGCCGAACGGCGCCGGCAAGTCGACCCTGCTCAAGGGCATCATGGGCGAGATCGCGCCGCTGGAGGGCGAGGTCGCCCGCGCCGGCCTGGCCCGGCAGGACATCGCCTACCTGCCCCAGGCGGCCGAGATCGACCGGGCCTTTCCGATCGGCGTGTTCGACCTCGTGGCGATGGGGCTGTGGCGCCGGGTCGGGCCCTGGCGCTCGCTGATGCCGCACCGGGGCGCCGTGGCGGCGGCGCTGGCGGCGGTGGGCCTCACCGGCTTCGAGCGCCGGCCGATCGGCACGCTGTCGGGGGGCCAGTTGCGGCGGGCCCTGTTCGCCCGCGTCCTGCTCCAGGACGCACGGGTGATTCTGCTCGACGAGCCCTTCGCAGCGATCGATGCGCGCACCACCGACGAGCTCCTGGGGCTGGTCCATGGCTGGCACGCCGAAGGCCGCACCGTCGTGGCGGTCCTGCACGACCTCGACCAGGTCGCACGCCACTTCCCCTCGACCCTGCTGCTCGCCCGCGAGGCGGTGGCCTGGGGGGCGACGCAGGAGGTGCTGACCACCGACAACCTGCGCCGGGCCCGCCGGCTCTGCGAGGCCTGGGACGAGGACGCCCCGGTCTGCCGCGCCGCGGCCAGTGCGTCGCGGCACGACCACGGCTCGCCCGACCACGGCTCGCACGATCACGGCTTGCATGACCACGGCTTGCATGACCACGGCTTGCATGACCACAGCCAAGGGTCGCACGACCACACCCACGGGCACGCCGCGTGATCGATCTCCTGACGGCGCCCTTCGTCGAGTTCTCGTTCATGCGCCGGGCGCTCGCCGGCTGCATTGCCCTGTCGGTCGGCGCCGCCCCGGTCGGCGTGTTCCTGACGTTGCGCCGCATGAGCCTGATGAGCGAGGCGATGAGCCACGCCATCCTGCCCGGCGCCGCGGTGGGATTCCTGTGGGCCGGGCTGTCGCTGCCGGCGATGACGCTGGGCGGCCTCGTCGCGGGCCTGGCGGTGGCGCTGCTCTCCGGCCTCATTGCCCGTTCGACGGTGTTGCGCGAGGATGCGAGCCTGGCGGCGTTCTACCTCATCTCGCTCGCCGGCGGCGTGCTGCTGATCTCGGCCCGGGGCTCGTCGATCGACCTCCTGCACATCCTGTTCGGCACGGTGCTGGCCCTCGACGACGACGCCCTGATGCTGCTCGGCGGCATCGCCACCGTGACGCTCGCGGGCCTCGCCGTCGCCTACCGGCCGCTGGTGATGGAATGCGTCGATCCGCTCTTCCTGCGCTCGGTCGGCCGGGCGAGCGGGCCGGTGCATTACGGCTTCCTGGCCCTGGTGGTGCTCAACCTCGTCGGCGGCTTCGCGGCCCTCGGGACCCTGCTCGCCGTCGGGCTGATGCTGCTGCCGGCGATCACGGCCCGGTTCTGGGCCGTCGATCTCACCGGCCTGATGCCGGCGGCGGTGATCCTGGCGCTGGCGGCGAGCGTGGCGGGCCTCCTCGTCTCCTATTACGCCAGCCTGCCCACCGGACCGGCGATCGTGCTCGCCGCCGGCGCGCTCTACCTCGCCTCGATGCTGCTCGGGCCCCGCGGCGGCCTGGTCTGGCGGCTGTTTCCCGCCCGCCATCTCGAGGCGTGAACTACTTGGACGCCTGCGAATCGGGCGGCCGCGCCGGCTCGCCCCGATGCGCCGCCCGCCGGCACGCGTCCGAGCAGTAGCGCACCTCGTTCCAGACCCGCTCCCACTTCTTGCGCCAGGCGAAGGGCCGGCCGCACTGGGCGCAGGTCTTCTGCGGCAGGTCGCCCTTGCGGCGCATCCTCGGCATGGCGGCGTCAGCGACCCATCTTGTCCGCATCGGCGAGCGGGACGCTGCTCCAGCGGGTGATCTGCACGTAGCCGTCCCGGGCCGCCACCAGGAGGTGGCGGCGGTAGGCATGCACCACCGCGCCGGGGGGGTGGCGGTGGCCTTCCGTCCAGCCATGCGCCTCCAGCACGAAGATCCGGCTGTCATTGATCCGCGCCAGGGTCTCGATGGCGCCGAAGGCCCGGATCCGGCGCAGGATCGCCGCGACCGGCTGGCGGAAATCGAGGCTGCGGTCGAGGTCGGTGACCCGCGGCCAGTAGGTGCCGTCGCCCTGCGGCTCGGCCTTGCGCCACAGGGTGGGCAGGTCGCGGGCGATCGGCCCGCGGGCGAGCCGCATCGCCGCCATCTGGCAGCGGGCGAGCAGGGTCTCGTGCGTCTCCGCGTCGGAGATCGGAAAAATGTCCTGGGCCAGGATGTCGCCGGTATCGAACCCCTCCTCGGCCAGCACATGGGCGGTCACGCCCCAGCTCTCATAGGAATCCATGATGGCGCGGAACAGCGGGTAGGGCCCGCGCCCATCCGGCAGCGGCGAAGGGTGGATGTTGAGGGCGTAGCGCACCCGGCCAGGCCAGCCGGTGATCAGCCACGGATAGCCCGCCACCACCAGCGCCCAGTCCCGCCCGTGCTCGGCCGAGAGCGCCTCGATATCGGCGACGCGGATGCGCGAGAGCTGGATCGGCACCCGATGCCGCCGGGCGAGCGCCACGACCGCCTCGTTCTGGTCGTAGATCCCGTCGCAGGGGCGGGAGAACAGCTTGATCGGCTGCCATCCCGCCGCGACCAGGGCCTCGAACACACCGCCCAGGAAGTCGATTCCCGCGAAGGCGAATTTCACGTCACGACTCCTTGCCTGCCGATCCCGGCCTGCCGATCCCCGGCCGGTGGATCTGCCACCTCTGCGTCGGTTCGGCCCGCCGCCGGCGGTCCTTATCGCCCTAGCTAGCGTGATGGGACGCCGGAGGGGAGCCGCAATGGCGCGCAGATCGATCAACCCTTCGCGTCTTCGCGAGGAAGGCTGACCGCCCATGCGCACGCTCCGCCTCATCCTCGGTGACCAGCTCCATCCCCGGCTCGCCACCCTCGCCGACCTCGATCCCGGCGCCGATACGGTCCTGATGGTGGAGGTCGCCGAGGAGGCGACCTATGTGCGCCACCACAAGCAGAAGCTGGTGCTGGTCCTCTCGGCCATGCGCCATTTCGCGGCCGAGTTGCGCGGGCGCGGCATCGCGGTCGACTACGTCACCCTCGAGGATCCGGGCAATGCCGGCTCGTTCACGGGCGAGCTCGCGCGGGCGATCGCCCGCCACCGGCCCGACCGGATCGTCGTGACGGAGCCGGGCGAGTGGCGGGTCGAAGCGATGATGCAGACGTGGGAGGAGCGGTTCGGCTTAGGCGTCGAGATCCGGGACGACACCCGCTTCCTGTGCCCGCGCCCGGTCTTCGCCCGCTGGGCGGAGAGGCGTGGGACTCTGCGGATGGAGACCTTCTACCGCGCCCTGCGCCGGCGCACCGGCTTCCTGATGGACGGGCGCGAGCCGGCGGGCGGGCGCTGGAACTTCGACCACGACAACCGACGCCGCCTGCCCCCCGGCCACAGCGTGCCGGAGCGCCGCCGCTTTCCGCCCGACGCGGTGACGAGGGGTGTGATGGACCTCGTCGCCCGCCGCTTCCCCGACCATTTCGGCGATCTCGACGGTTTCGGATGGCCGGTGACCCGTGCCGAGGCCCTCGAGGCCCTGCGCCACTTCCTGGACGCGTGCCTGCCCGCGTTCGGCGACTACCAGGACGCGATGCGGGCCGGTACGCCGTTCCTCTATCACGGCCTGATCGCGCCGGCCCTCAATCTCGGCCTCCTCGATGCCGAGGAGGTCTGCCGCGCGGCGGAAGACCGCTGGCGCGAGGGCACCGCGCCCCTCAACGCCGTCGAGGGCTTCATCCGTCAGATCCTCGGCTGGCGCGAATACGTGCGCGGTCTCTACTGGATGCGGATGCCGGACTATGCCGAGACCAACGCCCTCGAGGCGACCCGCGACCTGCCGTGGTTCTACTGGTCGGGCGAGACGGCCATGGCGTGTCTCGCCGAATGCATTCGCGACACCAAGGCCCACGCCCATGCCCATCACATCCAGCGCCTGATGGTGCTGGGCAACTTCGCGCTGCTTGCCGGCCTCGCGCCGCGCCAGGTCGAGGAGTGGTTCCTGGTGGTCTATGCCGATGCCTACGAGTGGGTCGAGTTGCCCAACGTCCACGGCATGGCGCTCTGGGCCGATGGCGGGCTTCTGGGCTCGAAGCCCTACGCCTCGTCCGGCGCCTATATCGATCGGATGTCGGATTATTGCAGCCATTGCGCCTACGACGTGAAGGCGAAGACTGGGGCGACCGCCTGCCCGTTCAACTCCCTCTACTGGAACTTCCTGATCGCCCACGAGGACACCCTGCGCGGCAACCCGCGTCTCGCCATGCCGTACCGCATCCTGGACACGATGGCGCCGGGGCGCCGCGACACGATCGTGGCGGATGCGGCCCGCTTCCTCGGCTCCCTGGACGCCTCAGAGAGGCAGCCAGGCGGTGAGCGTGCCGTAGGCGCCCGGGCGCCGGACCTGTTCCTCGTAGACCCAGCCGGCTGAGACCCGGACGCTCACCCGCGCCACCGCGAAATCGGTCGCGTGGAGGCCGAGGCTCCATTTCCGGTAGCCGGTCCGGTCGGCATAGAGCGCCGCCTCGGGTCCCAGATAGGCCGCGCTCAAGGCCGGCAGCCGGATGCCCCAGGAGACCCGGCCCCAGGCGCTCCAGCGGGCCGTGCCCCCGATCAGCGTCGTGGTGACGAGCGTCGCCTCGGTGGGCCGGGCCCACAGCTCTCCCTGCACCCGCGCCCCGATGCGCGGCGCCGGCAGCCGCCTGGTGCCGGAGCTGTCCAGCACCTCGAAGGCGAACTCCGGCCCGGCGAACAGGGCGGCGACGCCCCAGTCGCGCACCCATTGCCACCCGGCCACGGCTCCTGCCTGCACGGTGTGGCGCAGGGTGCGGGGCGGGGCGATGCCGGCCTGCGCCCGCTTGTCGCCCCGCCAGTCCCGCTCCGGCCGCATGCCGTAGCCGAGGGTCGCGAGGGCCACGCCACCGTCCCGGGAGACCCCACCGGGCGCCATCTTGGCCCCAGCACTGACAAAGGTCGAGCGGCCCGCATCCAGGCTGCCGAACAGCACGGTGCGCACGTCCTCCCGCTCGTCGGCGAGCGCACCACCGGGGCAGGCGAGGCTGGCCGCCGCACAGAGCAGGATCGGATGAACCGAGGGAGGAGGCACGTCATCCGGGCCTGTCGTTGCGTACATGGAAATATCTTTTCCAAAGAACGCTGCGTCAAGCGGGCGCAAGGACCATGCTGCGGGCAATCGACGACGCGGACGATCGGGCCCGGCGACGGATCGGGGACAAGCCCGGGCATGAGTGGCCCTGTCTTCAGGACATCGCGGCCGACCGCCGGCAGAACGATCGGTCCGAGACTGTCAGCACTCGCGTGCGGAGGCTGCTATCGCCTGAAAAATCAACAGATTAGCCATGGTTTTCGCTTGAGCTTCATCGCTGATTAACCGCATCATCGGACGCTTGGTCGGCAAAGCGCTACGCACCCGAGAAGGATCACCAACCGTTCAGGAGGTGTCATGGTCTCCAAGGAGTTCCGGCAGCAGATCGAGGGATACGGGCTGACCACGGCCCACATCCTCTACCGTATTCCCGATCATCCCGGCATGCTTCAGACCTATGTCTGGCAGGATTACGACCTCGCCCCGCGCTTCCCGGTGCTCACCGGTTTCCTGGACTTCTGGAAGCGCGAGCTGGACGGACCGCTGCACTCGGTCCGGGTGGCCCATTCGCAGCTGATCAAGCCGGCGGAGTTCCGGGCTGTGAACGGGGTGCTGACGCTGCACTGAAATCAGCGCGTCCGGCCTTTTTCCGGAGGCTCTGCCCTACGATTGCCCGGTTGGCCGTGTGTGAGGCCCGTCACGGCCGCGCTCTCGACGAGCGCGGCGCTCACGTCGGTGAATCATGCACAGGCGCATTCTCTCCGCGGCCGGGCCGCTTCGACGGCGGCTCGGCCCGCTTCTCGCCGCCGGTCCCGTCCGCGCCGATC
>JAEWKL010000636.1 GCA_023386115.1 Pseudomonadota bacterium | reverse complement strand
CCCGGCCCCCACCTCCCCGCCCGCCCGCCCGCCCGACTATCAAGAAAGCTTGTCGCCCCATGAACATCCACGAGTATCAAGCCAAGGCCGTCCTCAAGGAGTTCGGCCTTCCGGTCTCGAACGGCCGCGCCATCTTCAAGGCCTCCGAGGCCGAGGCCGCCGCCAACGAGCTCGGCGGTCCGCTCTGGGTCGTGAAGTCCCAGATCCATGCCGGCGGGCGCGGCAAGGGCAAGTTCAAGGAGGCCGAGGCCGGCGAGAAGGGCGGCGTGCGCCTCGCCAAGTCGGTCGAGGAGGTCAAGGCCTTCTCCGAGCAGATGCTCGGCCGCACCCTCGTGACGGTGCAGACCGGCGAGGCCGGCAAGCAGGTCAACCGCCTCTACATCGAGGACGGCTCGGACATCGAGACCGAGTTCTACCTGTCGATGCTCGTCGACCGCGAGACCGGCAAGGTCGCCTTCGTGGTCTCGACCGAGGGCGGCATGGACATCGAGCAGGTCGCCCACGACACCCCTGAGAAGATCATCACCTTCTCGGTCGACCCGGCCACCGGCGTGATGCCCCACCACGGCCGCGCGGTCGCCAAGGCGCTCGGCCTCACCGGCTCGCTCGCCAAGGAGGCGGAGGATCTGACCACCAAGCTCTACCGGGCGTTCACCGCCAAGGACATGAGCATGCTGGAGATCAACCCGCTCATCGTCACCAAGGACGGGCACCTGAAGTGCCTGGACGCCAAGATCTCGTTCGACTCGAACAGCCTCTACCGCCACCCGGAGATCGTGCAGCTGCGCGACATCACCGAGGAGGACGAGAAGGAGATCGAGGCCTCGAAGTACGACCTCGCCTACATCGCCCTCGACGGCACCATCGGCTGCATGGTGAACGGTGCGGGCCTCGCCATGGCGACGCTCGACATCATCAAGCTCTACGGCGAGGAGCCGGCGAACTTCCTCGACGTCGGCGGCGGCGCCTCGGAGGAGAAGGTCACCGCGGCCTTCAAGATCATCACCGCCGACCCGAACGTGAAGGGCATCCTGGTCAACATCTTCGGCGGCATCATGAAGTGCGACGTGATCGCCAACGGGGTGATCGCGGCCGTCAAGGCGGTGGGCCTGCAGGTCCCGCTGGTGGTGCGCCTCGAAGGCACCAACGTCGAGAAGGGCAAGGAGATCATCCGCTCGTCCGGCCTCAACGTGATCCCGGCCGACGACCTCGACGATGCCGCGCAGAAGATCGGCGCGGCGGTGCGCAAGGGCTGAACGGCGCGAGGGGCCGGCCCGGACAATCGGAGCGAGCGATGACGAAGGTGATCCTGGATCTCGACGAGACGACCCTCGACCGCGTCGCCAGCGTGGCGCGGGCGCGGCAGACCTCGATCGAGGACCTGCTCCAGCAGCATGCCAGGGACCTCGTCGCGCTCGCCCCGGTCGAGATCCACAATCCCGGCCACCGCGCCATCATGGCCGTGCTGGACGAGCCGCCGGAGGAGGGCCGTGCCGCCCTCCACGACCGGCGTCGGGGCCGGGCCGGGACCTACGCCGACAACCGTCGGCGTCTGCTCGCCCTGATCGACGCCACCACCGGCGACCTCGGGTCGGACGCGTGGAGCAGGACGCGCTCCTATGAGCCCTGACTGCTTCCTCGACACGAACGTGCTGATCTATGCGGCCCTCGGCCGCTTCTCGGCACCCAGCAAGTACGAACGCGCCCGCCTGCTCATCGCGGAGACGGATTTCGGTATCTCGGGACAGGTCTTGCAGGAATTTTTCTACAACGTCACGCGCAAGTCGAAGACGCCGCTCACCTCGGCCGAAGCGATCGCGTGGATCGAAATCCTGCGGGACCGCCACTTCGCGAACATCAATATCGAGAGCGTCACGCGGGCCGCCGAGATCTGCGACCGCTACCGGATCAACTACTGGGACGCAGCGATCAACGCGGCGGCCGAGCGGCTCGATGCCCCGGTCGTCTACAGCGAAGACCTCAATGACGGGCAGACCTACGGCTTGGTCCGTGTGATCAACCCGTTCCGTCCGATCTGAACACGCACGCCGGAAAGACACGCATGTCCATCCTCATCGACAAGAACACCAAGGTCATCTGCCAGGGCTTCACCGGCAAGAACGGGACCTTCCACTCCGAGCAGGCGATCGCCTACGGCACCAAGATGGTCGGCGGCACCTCGCCGGGGAAGGGCGGCGCGACCCATCTCGGCCTGCCGGTGTTCGACACCGTGAAGGAGGCCCGCCACGCCACCGGCGCCGACGCCTCGGTGGTCTACGTGCCGCCGGCGGGCGCCGCCGACGCGATCTGCGAGGCGATCGACGCCGAGATCCCGCTGATCGTCTGCATCACGGAAGGCATCCCCGTCCTCGACATGGTGCGGGTCAAGCGCTCGCTCGAGGGCTCGAAGTCGCGCCTGATCGGCCCGAACTGCCCCGGCATCGTCACCGCCGGCGAGTCGAAGATCGGCATCATGCCGGCCAACATCTTCCGCCCGGGCTCGGTCGGCATCGTGTCGCGCTCCGGCACCCTGACCTACGAGGCGGTGTTCCAGACCACGAACGAGGGCCTCGGCCAGACCACCGCGGTCGGCATCGGCGGCGACCCGGTCAAGGGCACCGAGTTCATCGACATGCTGGAGATGTTCTTACGTGACGACAAGACCGAGTCGATCGTGATGATCGGCGAGATCGGCGGCTCGGCCGAGGAAGAGGCGGCGCAGTTCATTCGTGACGAGGCCAAGCGCGGCCGCAAGAAGCCGATGGTCGGCTTCATCGCCGGCCGCACGGCGCCCCCCGGCCGCCGCATGGGCCATGCCGGCGCGATCATCTCGGGCGGCAAGGGCGGCGCCGAGGACAAGATCGCCGCGATGGAGGAGGCCGGCATCCGCGTCTCGCCGTCGCCGGCGCGCCTCGGCAAGACCCTGGTCGAGGTCCTGAAGGGCTGAGGCGCCCGTCGGCGCATGCCCTTCGGGCCCTTCGCCTCGCGCATGGCAGGCGTGGCGTGCGGGATTTGCGTCCCGCACCCATATCGCAAGCAAACGTCAACTCTCTTGAGTGCGTAAGACATCCTGGCGCCCGGACGAACGGGCGCCCCCACCGTCGACGGAATGCCATCCTCCCGCCCCAACCGGGCCCGAGAAGCCGGCGCACCGATCGACCAGCGCGGATAGACAGATCGCCATGGCACGCCAGGACGCGAACGACGCCCTCCTCGGAACCTCGTTCCTCTACGGAGGCAACGCCGACTACATCGAGGAGCTCTACGCGACCTACACCCGGGACCCCAACGCGGTCGATCCCGAGTGGCGCAGCTTCTTCTCCAGCCTGAAGGAGGAGAGCGCGATCGTGGTCAAGAACGCCGAGGGCGCGTCCTGGACCAAGCCGAACTGGCCGGTCGCCGCCAACGGCGAGATCGTCTCGGCGCTCGACGGCAACTGGGCGCAGATCGAGAAGGCGGTCGGCGAGAAGATCAAGGCCAAGCAGGAGGCCAAGGGCCAGGCGGCCACCCCGGCCGACGTGCTCCAGGCCACCAAGGATTCGGTCCGCGCGATCATGCTGATCCGCGCCTACCGGATGCGCGGCCACCTCCACGCCAAGCTCGATCCCCTCGGCCTGCAGCCGCGCGGCGACCACGAGGAACTGCACCCGCAGCATTACGGCTTCGCCGAGTCCGACTGGGACCGCCCGATCTTCCTCGACAACGTGCTGGGCCTCGAATTCGGCACCATCCGGGAGATCGTCGCGATCCTGGAGCGGACCTACTGCCAGACCCTTGGCGTCGAGTTCATGCACATCTCCGATCCGGAGGAGAAGGCCTGGATCCAGGAGCGCATCGAGGGCAAGGACAAGGAGATCTCGTTCACCGAGCAGGGACGGCGGGCGATCCTCAACAAGCTGATCGAGGCCGAAGGCTTCGAGAAGTTCCTCGACCTCAAGTATACCGGCACCAAGCGCTTCGGCCTCGACGGCTCGGAGGCGATGGTTCCGGCGCTGGAGCAGATCATCAAGCGCGGCGGGGCGCTCGGCGTCACCGACATCGTGCTGGGCATGGCCCATCGCGGCCGCCTCAACGTGCTCGCCAACGTGATGTCGAAGCCGTTCCGGGCGATCTTCCACGAGTTCAAGGGCGGCTCGTCGTCGCCGGCCGAGGTCGAAGGCTCGGGTGACGTGAAGTATCACCTCGGCGCCTCGAGCGACCGGGCCTTCGACGGCAACACCGTCCACCTGTCGCTGACCGCGAACCCCTCGCATCTCGAGATCGTCGATCCGGTGGTGCTCGGCAAGGTGCGCGCCAAGCAGGACCAGACCGGCGACGAGCAGCGCACCACCGTGCTGCCGCTCCTCATCCACGGCGACGCCGCCTTCGCGGGCCAGGGCGTGGTGGCGGAGTGCTTCGGCCTGTCGGGCCTGAAGGGCCACCGCACCGGCGGCTCGATCCACTTCATCATCAACAACCAGATCGGCTTCACCACGGACCCGCGCTTCTCGCGCTCCTCGCCCTATCCGTCCGACGTGGCGAAGATGGTCGAGGCGCCGATCTTCCACTGCAACGGCGACGACCCCGAGGCCGTCACCTTCGCGGCCAAGATCGCCACCGAGTACCGGCAGAAGTTCCACAAGCCGGTGGTGATCGACATGCTCTGCTACCGCCGCTTCGGCCACAACGAGGGCGACGAGCCCGCGTTCACCCAGCCGAAGATGTACCAGATCATCCGCAAGCATCCCTCGACCCTCGAGAGCTACGGCAAGCGGCTGACCGAGAGCGGCGTGGTGAGCGAGAAGGAGCTCGATGAGCGCAAGGCCGAGTTCCGCGCCACCCTCGACAGCGAGTTCGACATCGCCACCGCCTACAAGGCGAACAAGGCTGACTGGCTCGACGGTCGCTGGTCGGGCCTGAAGGCGGTGCGCGAGGACGAGGACGATCCGCGCCGCGGCCGCACCGGCGTGCCGGCCGACACCCTGCGGGAAATCGGGAAAGCCATCACCACGGTGCCGCAGGACTTCCACCTGCACCGCACCATCCGGCGCTTCCTCGACAACCGCGCCAAGGCGATCGAGACCGGCGAGGGCCTCGACTGGGCGACCGCCGAGGCCTTGGCCTTCGGCTCGCTGCTGACGGAAGGCCACCGGGTCCGCCTGTCGGGCCAGGACGTCGAGCGCGGCACCTTCTCGCAGCGTCACTCGGTGGTGATCGACCAGGAGAACGAGGAGCGCTACACGCCCCTCAACCACATCAAGGACGGCCAGAGCCGCTACGAGGTCATCAACTCGATGCTCTCGGAGGAGGCGGTGCTCGGCTTCGAGTACGGCTACTCCCTGGCCGAGCCGAACTCCCTGGTGCTGTGGGAGGCGCAGTTCGGCGACTTCGCCAACGGCGCGCAGGTCGTGGTCGACCAGTTCATCTCGTCGGGTGAGCGCAAGTGGCTGCGCATGTCGGGCCTCGTGATGCTCCTGCCGCACGGCTACGAGGGCCAGGGTCCGGAGCATTCCTCGGCCCGCCTCGAGCGCTACCTGCAGATGTGCGCCGAGGACAACATGCAGGTCGCCAACTGCACGACGCCCTCGAACTACTTCCACATCCTGCGCCGCCAGCTGAAGCGGGACTTCCGCAAGCCGCTGGTGCTGATGACCCCGAAGTCGCTCCTGCGCCACAAGCGGGCGGTCTCGGCCCTCTCGGACATCGCCGAGGGCTCGACCTTCCACCGGGTGCTGTGGGACGATGCCGAGAAGGCGCCGGACGGCGTGAAGCTGCCGAAGGACGACAAGGTCCGGCGCGTCGTGCTCTGCTCGGGCAAGGTCTATTACGACCTCTTCGAGGAGCGCGAGAAGCGCGGCATCTCGGACGTGTACCTGATGCGCGTCGAGCAGCTCTACCCGTTCCCGCTGAAGTCGCTCGCCACCGAGATCTCGCGCTTCCGCAACGCCGAGGTGGTGTGGTGCCAGGAGGAGCCCAAGAACATGGGCTCGTGGGCCTTCGTCGAGCCCTATCTGGAGTGGGTCCTCAACCAGGCCGGCTCCGCCTCCAAGCGTCCGCGCTACATCGGCCGCCCGGCCTCGGCCTCGACCGCCGTCGGCCTGATGTCGAAGCATCTCGACCAGCTCCAGGCCTTCCTCAACGAGGCCCTGGCGGTCTGATCCCGCGTCACCGGCGCCCCACGAGGGGCGCCGCCTGATCCTTTCTTTCGGGCGATCCTCATCGCCCCAACCCCGACGGAAGACATGGCCACCGAAATCCGCGTCCCGACGCTCGGCGAGTCCGTGAGCGAGGCCACGATCGGCCGCTGGTTCAAGAAGCCTGGCGACACCGTGAAGGCCGACGAGCCGCTGGTCGAGCTCGAGACCGACAAGGTTACCCTGGAGGTCAACGCTCCGGCCTCGGGCCAGCTCGGCGACATCGTCGCCAAGGACGGCGAGACCGTGGAGCCCGGCGCGCTCCTCGGCTCGATCGTCGAGGGCGGCTCCGGTGCCGGCAACGGCGCGGCCGCTCCCAAGGCCGAGGCTCCCAAGGCCGAGGCCCCGAAGGCCGCCGCCGAGGCGCCTGCCAAATCCTCCTCAGCCTCCTACGGCAGCCACGGCGACGCCGCCCCGAAGGGTCACTCGGCCAGCGACAACGGCCCGGCCGTCGCGCGCCTCGCCCAGGAATCCGGCGTCGATCCGTCCTCCCTCAAGGGCACCGGCAAGGACGGCCGCGTGACCAAGGGCGACATGCTCTCGGCGATCTCGTCGGGCGCGTCCACCCCCGCCCCGGCTCCGGCCCCGCAGGTCGCCCGCGCCCCGTCGGCGCCGGACGATGCCTCCCGCGAGGAGCGGGTGCGCATGACCAAGCTGCGCCAGACCATCGCCCGGCGCCTCAAGGACGCGCAGAACACCGCCGCCATGCTGACGACGTTCAACGACGTCGACATGAGCGCGGTGATGAGCCTGCGCCAGCAGTACAAGGACGTGTTCGAGAAGAAGCATGGCGCCAAGCTCGGCTTCATGGGCTTCTTCACCAAGGCGGTGATCGGCGCCCTCAAGGACGTGCCGGCGGTGAACGCCGAGATCGACGGCCAGGACATCGTCTACAAGAACTACTACCACGTCGGCATCGCGGTCGGTACCGACAAGGGCCTGGTCGTGCCGGTGGTGCGCGACGCCGACCAGCTGTCGATCGCCGGGATCGAGAAGGCCATCACCGGCTTCGGCCGCAAGGCCCGCGACGGCAAGCTGTCGATCGAGGACATGCAGGGCGGCACGTTCACGATCACCAACGGCGGCATCTACGGCTCGCTGATGTCGACCCCGATCCTCAACGCGCCGCAATCGGGCATCCTCGGCATGCACCGCATCGAGGAGCGGCCGGTCGTGCGCAACGGCAAGATCGAGGCGCGGCCGATGATGTACCTCGCCCTGTCCTACGATCACCGGATCGTCGACGGGAAGGAGGCCGTGACCTTCCTGGTGCGGGTCAAGGAGGCCCTGGAGGACCCGGCGCGCCTCGTGCTCGACCTCTGACAGCAACCAACGAAGCCCTTCCCCGGCGTCGGGGGAGGGTATTTCGGGGGACCTCGTGCGACGAGAATGGCGCGGGTTTCCCCTCTCCCCGCGGGCGGGGAGAGTCATTCACCCCCTTGGTCGGGGGTGAATGGAGCCCGAAGGGCGAGGGTGAGGGGGTATCTCCGGAGGAG
>JAEWKL010000583.1 GCA_023386115.1 Pseudomonadota bacterium | reverse complement strand
TCCTCGCCCGGGCCGAGGACGCGGTGCTCACCGATTACGGCGCCACGCGCGGGCCGCTGCCCTTGCGCCGGCTGCTGGCGCGGCAATGCGCCGGCGAAGGTCTGCCGGTCGGCCCGGACCAGATCCTGCTCACCGGCTCGGGCACGCAGGCGATCGACCTGATCTGCCGCCTGCTGGTGCGGCCGGGCGACACGGTGCTGGTCGACGATCCGTGCTACTTCAACTTCCAGGCCCTGCTGCGCGCCCATCGGGCCAACGTGGTCGGCGTGCCCATGACCGAGGCGGGGCCGGACCCGGAGCGCTTCGCGCAAGAGGCCGCCGCGCACCGGCCGCGTCTCTACGTCACCAATTCGGCGCTCCACAACCCGACCGGGGCCACGCTCTCGCCGGCGATCGCCCACCGGCTGCTCAACGCGTCCTCCGCCCACGATATCACGATCGTCGAGGACGACATCTTCGCGCCCTTCGAGCCGGAGCCGTCGCCGCGTCTCGCCGCCCTCGACGGGCTGGCGCGGGTGATCCGGATCGGCAGCTTCTCCAAGACCCTGTCCGCCTCGATCCGCTGCGGCTACGTCGTGGCGAAGGCGGAATGGATCGAGGCGCTGATCGATCTCCAGGTGGCGACGAGCTTCGGCGGGGTCAGCCCGGTCGCGGCGGAACTGGTCGCTGGCGTGCTCGGCGACGGCCAGTACCGCAAGCACCTCGAGTCTTTGCGCCGGCGCCTCGACCGGGCCCGGCGCGAGGCCGCCGAACGGCTGGCCCCGCTCGGCCTTCGGCCCTGGCTGATGCCGCGGGGCGGGTTCTATCTCTGGTGCAGCCTGCCGGAGGGCCGCAACGCCGCGGACGTGGCCCGGGCCGCCTTGCGCGACGGCGTGGTGCTCGCCCCCGGCGACGTGTTCAGCGTTTCGCGGACGGCCGGGCACCGCATGCGCTTCAACGTGGCGCAGATGGCTGATGCGCGGGTGCTGCCGGTGCTGGAGCGCGCCCTGACGGCTCCGGATGCGTGACGCCGCCGACCGGCGATCCGGATCCGGGCCTCCGGTGGCCCCGACGGGGAACGAGCCCATCGAAGGCCCGCGGCTCACTGCATGAGGGTGGGATGGAGTGACAGCACCAGCAGCGCCGCCATGGCGACGTTGAACGCTCGGAGGTGAGACGGCGCGGTCAGGATGCGGCGCAGCCCGACGCCGAAGGCCGCCCAGGCGCCGACGCAGGGCGCGTTCACACCCGCGAGCATCGCCGCGAGGGCGCAGATAGCGGGGAGGCCCGCGTGCTGCGGCAGGTAGGTCGTGATCGCACCGAGCGCCATGATCCAGGCCTTCGGGTTCACCCACTGGAAGGCGGCGGCCGCAACGAAACTCATGGGCCGCGACGGCGCCCGGTCATCCTCCGCGCCCTCAGGGGATGAGGTCGCGATCCGCCAAGCGAGAGACATGAGATAGAGGGCGCCGGCCCAGCGCAGCACCTCGTGGAGACGCGGCTCCATGGCGAAGACCGCGCCGACGCCGAGGCCCATCAGCACGATCATCACGGCGAAGCCGACGCTGATGCCGAGGATGTGGGGCATCGACCGTCGCAGGCCGAAATTCACGCCAGACGCCAGCAGCATCATGGTGTTCGGCCCTGGCGTGATCGAGGTGACGAACCCGTAGAGCGCCAGCGCCGCAGCGGTGTCCGAAGCGATCATGTCCGCTGCCCTCCTGCCGGGCCGTCGATCGCCCCAGGGTTTCCGTGCCTGGATCGACCCTAGGGATTGATACGCTTTTCGCAAAAGCAAATAGTGTCATGAGACACTTTCGAGGCCGCCATGCTCCTGAGATCGCCCTGGACGCCGCGCCTCGCCGATAGCGACGCGCACGCCGCCGAACGGCTGGTGCGGGCGCTCGCCGACGACATCCTGGAGGGGAGGGTGGCGAGCGGCGATCGGCTTCCCGCCCAGCGCGAGGTGGCCTGGGCGCTGGGCCTCGGCCTCGGCACGGTGACGAAGGCCTACGCCATCCTGGAGCGGCGGGGATTGGCACGCAGCATCCGGGGGAGCGGGACCTTCGTGGCGGCACATCAGGCCCGGCACGGGCCGCAGATCGATCTCTCCGTCAACGCGCCGCCCCCGATGCTGACCCGTCGTCTCCTGGCCCGCTCCCTGGTGGCGGTGAGCCGGAAGATCGATGCCGACCATTTCGCCCTGTACGCTCCGCCGGAAGGTCATCTCGAGCACCGGCGCCTGCTCGCGCGCTGGCTGGAGACGCTCGGGATCGCCGCCGATCCCCTTCACCTCATCCTGACCGGAGGGGCGCAGCAGGCGCTCGCCCTGGCCTTCGATCTCGTCTGCGGGCGCGACGGGGTCGTCGTCACGGAGCGCCTGACCTATCCGGGGGCGATCGCCCTGTGCCGCCACGCGGGTCTCGCGATGCGCGGCGTGCCGATCGACGAGGAGGGCATGACGCCGGCCGGTCTCGCCCGGGCGCTGGAAGCGGAGGGCAGCGCCCGTCGCCGAGCCGTCTACGTGACGCCGACCCTGCACAACCCGACGACCGCGTCGATGGGTGCCGCGCGCCGCCAAGCCATCATGGAGGTCTGCCGCGCGCACGACGTGCCCGTGGTCGAGGACGGCGTCTACCGGACCGGTTCCGAGGAGAAGCCGCCGCTGGTCTCGCTCGCGCCGGATCGCTGCCTCTGCGTGGGTAGCCTGTCGAAGACGGTGAGCCCAGGCTTGCGGGTGGGGGTGCTTGTCGTCCCGCCGCACTTGGCGCGGTCTGCGTCCGTCGCCCTGCAAGCCATGCCTTTCGCGCCGTCGCCCCTGTCCTGCGCCGTCATCGAGGATTGGCTGGCGAACGGAACGATCGATGCGGTGCGGGCGGAGCTGACGGAGGAGGCCGCGCGTCGCGCCGACCTCGCGACCGCCCTTCTGCGCGGCCGGCCCCTCATCTGCCGCCCGGCCGGCTTTCATGCGTGGCTGCCGATGCCGCGCCAGGCGGCCGATCGGTTCGCCGCCGCGGCCGCCGGTCTCGGCATCGCCGTGACGCCGCCGCAGGCCGTGATGACCGATCCGAACGACGAAGACAGCGGCATCCGCCTCTGCCTCGGTGGACCGCCGCTCGGCGACCTGACCCGGGCGCTCACCCTCCTGTCCGGCATCGGGCAGGAGCCGCCGCCGGTGATGCGATGAGCGAGAGGAGGGCCGATCGCGCCGGCTCGGCGCGAGGCAGCCGCGTGGTCCCGCTCCGCATCCGGTGACGTGCGGGTGCCGGCGGCGTGGGGCGGCGGGTGAGGGACGTCCCTCGGCGCCGTCCCTTCAGGAGCGCGCCTCGGCCTCGACCAGCGCCGTCCTCTGACCGAACACGGCGAGGCTGAGCGCCGCCAGGGCCCAGGCGCAGATGGCCGCGTAGAGCATCACCCAGCTGAAGCCGTGACGCAGCGCCTCGCGCGCCGCCGCGGCGCCCAGCTCGACCCCGCCCGGCACCTCGGCCGCGAG
>JAEWKL010000573.1 GCA_023386115.1 Pseudomonadota bacterium | reverse complement strand
AGGCCGCTTCACCCGCAGCCAAGCCCGTCACCGTGACGCCCTGGGTGATCCAGCTCGGCGCCATGGACGACGAGGGCAAGGCGAAGTCGATGCTCGCCGAGGCGCGCCAGCGCAGCGGCTCCGCGCTCGGCAAGGCCGCTCCGTTTACCGAGCGGGTCACCCATGGCGGCACCACGCTGTTCCGCGCCCGGTTCTCCGGCTTCTCCGAGGCCGAAGCCGCGCAGGACGCCTGCCGGGCGCTCAAGCGCAACGGCTTCACCTGCTTCGCGACCCGAAGCTAGCGCGGGTTCTCCTGCTGCGAGAGGCAAGCCTCTCTACGCGACAAGGAAAGGCGCGGGTCCCCCTCTCCCACACCTTGCGGCGATCCCAGGCTTGTCCGGGATCGCCGGGGAGGGGATCCCGCGCCGATTGCGTCACACTGAGAACAACACCCCCGCCGCGGCGCGTCCCTGCCGCGGCTTCGTCGACACGCGCGTGGAGTATCAGCGATGTCGGTTGAGCAGAAAGTCCTTGGCCGCGTTGACGCGGGCCGCCAGGTAGTCGGACCCACCCTGGTCCGGGTGAAGCCGCTTCATCAGGGTGCGGTGCGCCCGGCGCACCTCCTCGAGGGGCGCCCCGCGCTGAAGCCCCAGGATCTGATAGGCCTCCTCCTCCGTCATCGGCCCTGGCTGCGCCGCGCTGCCCGGCCGCGGGTCGCGATCAGCCTGAGCGTCTACGCGCCATCCGGCAAACCGGCGGTCCAGATAAGCCTCTAGCAGGCGGGCGCCGTCCGGGTCGCCGGTGCGGCACTCGGCGAGCAGCGCGACGAGGTGCTGCAGGCCCAAGCCGTCGAGGGCCTGGCCCGCCAGCGGCCCCGTCAGCACCGTGCCGCGCATCGTGCCGCTGGCATGGTCGAGCTCCATCTCCAGCATGGCGGAGCGCACGCGCGAGACGGCGTCCGCGCGGGGAGCGGCGGTGCCGAGGCCGAACCGGCCGAGACCAAGTCGGCCGAGGCCGAAGGGCAGGGGGGAGCCCTGGCGCCAGCCGAGCAGCCAGGCGCCGCCGAGGCCGAGCGCGCCGGCCATGTCGAAGCGCCCGCGCAGGAACAGGAGGGCCGCCGCCGCCAGGGCCAGCCAGCCGCCGGCCTGGCGGACCACCCGCGCGATCGTCGCGGGGTTGGCCGTCGCGTAGTGGCGGCCGAGCCACCACAGGCCGACGAGGACCAGGGCACCGAGGCCGAGGGCGATCATCCGTTATCCGTCACTCTCGATCTCGCGCGTCGGGACGCCGTGTTGACCGGCCGGTCATGCCGGCGAGGAGCCGGCGCGCCGCCGCATCCTCATGCGCGGCGAGGCGCAATCCGTCGAGTCCCCGTGTGGCGTAGATCGCGGCGGCGCGCAGGAGCGCGGCCAGGATCTCCGGCGCCGCGAGGTCGAAGCGCGCCGAGGCGCCGCCGCTGAGCCGGGCGATCTCCGAGAAGCCCGCCGCGACCGCCGGATCCAGCCCTTCATGGAAGCAGAAAGCCGGCAGCCCGAGGAGGCCGAGTTCGCCCGCGACGCCGCAGAGGTCGTCGATGTCCTCCTCGATCGCGTCGCCGACCAGCACCAGGGCCTTGGCCGGGCCGCGCCCGGCCTCGTTGCGGGCGTGGCGCAGGACCCGGCCGATCTGGGTCCGGCCGCCCTGGCAGGTCACGCCCCGCATCAGGCCGGTGAGCGCGCGGGCATCGGCGACGAAGCGCGAGGCCCGGCACTCGTCGAATCCACGGAAGTAGACGAGCTGCACGGCGAGGCCGCCGAGCCGGGCGGCCGCCTCGAACATGCCGGCCTGGACGCCGCAGGCGAGGTCCCAGGTCGGCTGCCGGCTCATCGTGGCGTCGAGGGCGAAGATCAGCCGCGGCGCATGGACCGAGGGCGGAGCGACCTGCCGCGCCGTCTCCAGGAAGGCGTCGATCGCGGCGCCCCGCGCGGCGGCGCCCTGCGCCGTGTCGAGGTCGCGGGACCCGCCCATCGCCCGGTCAGTGCCGCCGGATGGTGCTGGCGGTGAGCGCGTGGACCGAGAACAGCCCGTCCGGATCGATCCAGACGCTGCGATGGTCCCAGCCCGACCCTCGGGCGAGCGCCCGGAAGCCCGGCACCGTGTACTTGTAGCTGTTCTCGGTGTGGATCGTCTCGCCGGAGCCGAAATGGAACGGCACGCCCGCGACGGTGACGAGCTGGCTGCGCTGGCTCACGAGATGCATCTCGATCCGTCCCAGATTCTCGTCGAAGAACGCCTGGTGCGCGAAGGCGTCGAGATCGAAATCGGCGCCGAGTTCACGGTTGATCCGGGCGAGCAAGTTGAGGTTGAAGGCCGCCGTCACCCCGGCGGAATCGTCGTAGGCCGCGTCGAGCACCGCCTTGTCCTTCACGAGGTCGATGCCGACGACGAGGGTCGCGCCCGCACCCAGGGTCCGGGCGAAGCTGCCGAGCAGCGCCGAGGCCAGTTCGGGCTCGAAGTTGCCGATCGTCGAGCCCGGGAAGAAGCCCGCCTTCGGCGCGTCCTTCAGGTCGTCGGGGAGGGCGAACGGCTTGGTGAAGTCCGCCGCCACCGGCTCGACGCGCAGGCGCGGGAAGTCGCGGCCGAGCTCCTCCGCCTCGCTGCGCAGGAAGTCCTCCGAGACGTCGACCGGCACGTAGGCCGCGAGGCCGGAGAGGTGAGGCAGCAGGCGCCGCACCTTGGCGGTGGAGCCGCTGCCGAACTCGACCAAGGCCGCCCCCGGCGGCAGCCCGGCGCCGATCTCCGGGCCGTAGCGGTCGAGGATCGCGAGCTCGGTGCGGGTGGGGTAATATTCGGGCAGGCGGGTGATCGCCTCGAACAGCTCCGAGCCGCGCCGGTCGTAGAAGTACTTGGCGGAGAGATGCTTGCGGGGGGAGCGCAAGCCCGCGAGCACGTCCTGCAGGAAGCCGCGGTCTGTGCTCTCGAGGGAAACGGCGGGCGCGAGGTGGGGACGGGGGGCATTCACGGGCAGCAATCTCCAAGATCGGGCGGGCGCCTCCTGAAGGCACCCGCGTCGAGGCACGTCCGGGCGCGCCTCACGCGCCGTACTGAGATAGACGCAGGCCCGTGAACTGCCAGCGCTGGTGGGGATAGAAGAAGTTCCGGTAGGTCGGCCGGCTGTGGCCTTGCGGCGTCGCCGCCGAGGACCCGCGCAGCACAAACTGGCTGACCATGAACTTGCCGTTGTACTCGCCGAGCGCGCCGGGCAGCGGGCGGTAGCCCGGATAGGCACTGTAGGCGCTGCGGGTCCATTGCCAGACATGGCCGAAGGCGGCGTCGAGGGAGCCGGAGGCGGCCTCCCACTCGGCCTCCGTCGGCAGGTCGCGCCCGGCCCAGCGGGCGAAGGCGTCGGCCTCGTAGTAGCTGACATGGGTCACCGGCAGGGCCGGATCGACGGGCTTCAAGCCGGCGAGCGTCATGCTCGACCACACGCCGTCGGCCTGGCGCCAGTAGCCCGGCGCCTCCCAGCCCTGGTCTTGCGCCGCCACGAACCCGTCGGACAGCCACAGCTCGGGCTTGGCGTAGCCGCCATCCTGCATGAATTCGAGCCACTCGCCGTTGGTGACGAGGGCGCGCTCCAGGGTCACCGGCCGGAGCAGCACGTCGTGGCGCGGCTCCTCGTTGTCGAAGTGGAAGCCCTCGCCCGCGTGTCCCATCTGCGTCACGCCGCCCTCGAGGGCGATCCGTCCCGAACGCTGCGACAGGGCAGGCCAGCGCCAGCCCTCGTCATAGGCCGGCAGAAGCGGGTTCTGCGCGAAGGCGTGCAGGATGTCGGTGAGCATCAGCTCCTGGTGCTGCTGCTCGTGGTGGAGGCCGATCTCCACGATCGCGACGATCTCCGGGATCTGCGCCTCGGAGGCGCTCCCGATCAGGTCGGCGACGGCGTCGTCGACATGGGCGCGGTAGGCCGCGACCTCGTCGCAGGTCGGCCGCGTGACGAGGCCGCGGCTGATCCGCGGCGCGCGTGGACCCGCCTGCACGTAGTAGGAGTTGAACAGGTAGAAGAAGCGCTCGTCGAAGACCGTGTAGCCCGGCACCATGGCCTTCAGCAGGAACTGCTCGAAGAACCAGGTCGTATGGGCCCGGTGCCACTTGGTCGGGCTCGCATCCGGCATCGACTGGATCTGCTGGTCCTCCGGCGAGAGCGGCGCGGCGCGGCTTTCGGTCTCGTCGCGGACGTGGCGGAAGGCCGCGATCCAGGCCCCCCGATCGACCGGGCGGGTCCCGACGGAGGGCGGGGGGAATGCGGGGCGCGTGTCGAGAACCTGGGCGGTCGCGGTCGCTGCCATCGGACTTTCCCTTATGCGTAGACTGATTGTCCACGCTCAACGCGGGTCCGGGGAACTCGTTTCTCCGGCGCGGCGTTACCGCGCAGCTTGCACGGCGCCTGTGCCCTCGGGCGGCTCGTCCGCGCGTCCGGTGCAATGCGGGCGAGGCGGAGCCTTTTTGCCGCCGCAGTGACCAAGCCTTAACGAGCCCGCCGGACTCTCGCCGGCAGCTTCCCATCCCTCTCGGTCCCAACCTCCCATGCGGTTCGATCTGATGGCCGGCACTGCCGCGGCGCCCCCGGCGCCGATCACCCGGGCGCCGGTGGTCCTCGTGTTCGATTCCGGCCTCGGCGGCCTCACGGTGCTCGCCGAGGTGCGGCGCGCCCGGCCCGACGCCCGGGTGGTCTACGCCGCCGACGACGCCGCCTTCCCGTATGGCGGCCTCGCCGAGCCGGTTCTCGTGGCGCGGGTGCTCACCGTCATGGAGCGGCTGATCGCGCTGCATGCCCCCGACCTCGTGGTGGTGGCCTGCAACACCGCCTCGACCCTGGTGCTGCCGGCCCTGCGGCAGCGCTTCGACATCCCGTTCGTCGGCACGGTGCCGCCGATCAAGCCGGCGGCGGCCGCGACCCGCTCAGGGTTCGTCAGCGTGCTCGCCACGCCCGGCACTGCGCGGCGCGACTACACCCGCGAGTTGATCGCCACCTACGCGGCCGGCTGCCGGGTCACCCTCGTCGGGGCGACGGGCCTCGCGGCCCTGGCGGAGGCGGCGCTCTCCGGGCTGCCGGTCTCCGATGCCGACCTCTGGGCCGAGATCGGGCCATGCTTCGTCGAGGGCGAGGCGGGGCGCACCGACGTGGTGGTGCTCGCCTGCACCCATTATCCCCTGCTCCTCGCCCGCTACCAGGCCCTCGCCCCCTGGCCGGTGACCTGGATCGACCCCGCCCCGGCGATCGCCCGGCGCATGACCCAGCTGATCGGCGGCCCTGTCCGCGGGATCGGCGACGACCCCCCCCGTCCGGTGCTCGCCGCCTTCACCTCCCGCGACCCG
>JAEWKL010000535.1 GCA_023386115.1 Pseudomonadota bacterium | reverse complement strand
CGCACGCCCCGGCGGTCGGGGCGCTCCTGCGCGAGGCGATGCGGGCGAGCTGGTTCGGCGCCCCGGCGCTGGCGACCGAGCGCGAGCGGGCGCGCGGTGGCGAGGCGTGAGCCCTATCCTTCCGCCTTGTCGCCCTGCCCCTCTGCTAGGCGCCGCCGGCCGGGTCGGTGGCATCCTCACCCCCGGGCTCCGGCGCATCGCGCCCCTGCGGGGTCAGGCGCGGCCGGCCGATCGCGTCCTCGCCGACGCCCGGCGGCCTGGGTCTCGGCATGATCCTGCTCGGTCATGGGAACTCCCTGGGAGACGATCTCCTGGGCAACGCCCCGCGATGGACCGGGTTCGCGCCGGGCATCACCGGCGCGGGCGCTTCAGCGCTTCCGATAATACTGGTCGATGCTCACCGCCCCCAGCAGCACCAGTCCCTTGATGACCTGCTGGTAGTCGATGCCGATGCCGAGGATCGACATGCCGTTGTTCATCACGCCCATGATCAGCGCGCCGACCACCGCGCCCGTGACCTTGCCGACGCCGCCCGAGGCCGAGGCGCCGCCGATGAAGCAGGCGGCGATCACGTCGAGCTCGAAGCCGAGACCCGCCTTCGGGGTCGCGGTGTTGAGGCGGGCGGCGAAGATCAGGCCGGCCAAGGCCGCCAGCACGCCCATGTTGACGAAGGTGAGGAAGGTCAGGCGCTCGGTGTTGATGCCCGACAGCTTCGCCGCCTTCTCGTTGCCGCCGAGCGCATAGACCCGCCGGCCGATCACCGTGCGGGTGGTGACGAAGCGGTAGAGCAGGATCAGCGCGAACATCACGATCAGGACGTTCGGCAGGCCCCGGTAGGTCGCGAGCCAGGTGCTGAAGGCGACGATGACGGCCGCCACCAGGGCATTCTTGAGCGCGAAGGCACCCATCGGCTCGGGCGTGAAGCCCTGGCGCTGCTGGCCGAGGCGCCGGCGCAGGTTCGAGCCGACGAGGATCACGGCGAGCGCGACGCCGACCAGGACCGAGGTGATCCGCAGCGAGCCGCCGGTGACCACGTCCGGGATGAAACCGGAGCTGAGCTTCTGGAAGTCGGACGGGAACGGGCCGACCGACTGGCCGGCGAGCAGCGCCAGCGTCAGGCCCTTGAACACCAGCATGCCGGCCAGCGTGACGATGAAGGACGGGATGCGCAAATACGCGACCCACCACCCCTGCGCCGCGCCGATGACCCCGCCGGCGACGAGGCACAGAACCGTCGCGAGCAGCGGATGCAGGCCCATCTGCACCATCAGCACCGCGGCGAGCGCGCCGATGAAGCCCGCGGTCGAGCCGACCGACAGGTCGATATGCCCGGCCACGATGACGAGCAGCATCCCGAGCGCCATCACCACGATGTAGCTGTTCTGCAGCACCAGGTTGGTGAGGTTGAGCGGGCGCAGGAGCGCCCCGTCGGTGAAGAACTGGAAGAAGAGCACGATGCCGACGAGGCACAGGATCATGCCGTAATCGCGCAGCGAGCCGGAGAAGGCTTTGGCATTCAAGCCGGCCAGGGCCGGGGGACGCGGGGCCTGGAGGGGAGTGGCGGTGTCGCTCATTGTCGTTAATGTCCTCCCGAGGTGACGATGGCCCGCATGATCGCCTCCTGCGAGGCCTCAGCGGCGGGAAGCTCGCCGACGATGCGGCCCCGGTTCATGACGAGGATGCGGTCGCACATCCCGAGCAGCTCGGGCATCTCCGAGGAGATGATCAGCACGCCCTTCCCCTGCCGGGCGAGGTCGTTGATGATCGCGTAGATCTCGTACTTGGCGCCGACGTCGATGCCGCGGGTCGGCTCGTCGAGGATCAGCACATCCGGGTCGGCGAAGAGCCACTTGCTCAGGACGACCTTCTGCTGGTTGCCGCCTGACAGGTTGACCGTGGCCTGGTCGATGCCGGACGACCGGATGCGCAGGCGCTCGCGGTAGCGCTCGGCGACCGCACGCTCCCGGTCCTCGTCGATCACGCCCTTCGCCGAGACGCCGGGGAGATTGGCGAGCGACACGTTGGTGCGGATGTCCTCGTGCAGCACCAGACCGTAACCCTTGCGGTCTTCGGTCGCGTAGGCGAGGCCCGCGGCGATCGCCTTCTCGACGGTGCCGAGATCGGCGGGCTCTCCCCTTACGCGAGCCTCGCCGGCGACGCGCTGGCCGTAGGTGCCGCCGAACAGGCTCATGGCGAATTCGGTCCGCCCGGCCCCGAGCAGGCCCGCCATGCCGACGACCTCGCCGCGGCGCACCGTCAGGCTCACGTCCTCCACCGCCAGCCGGTCGGGATGGAGCGGGTGGCGGACGCTCCACCTCGCCACCTCGAGCAGCGTCTCGCCGATGGCGACACCCTCCCGCGGCGGATAGCGGTGGGCGAGGTCGCGCCCGACCATGCCCTTGATGATCCGGTCCTCGTTCAAGCGGCCGTCCGGGCCCAGCATCGCCTCGCGCGGCAGCGTCTCGACGCTGGCGCCGTCGCGCAGGATCGTGACGCTGTCGGCGACCCGGGCGACCTCGTTGAGCTTGTGCGAGATCAGGATCGAGGTGATGCCCTGCTCGCGAAACGCCTCCAGCAGGGTGAGCAGGGCGTCGCTGTCGCTCTCGTTGAGCGAGGCGGTCGGCTCGTCGAGGATGAGCAGCCGCACCCGCTTCGACAACGCCTTGGCGATCTCGACGAGCTGCTGCTTGCCGACGCCGAGATCCGTCACCAGGGTCTCGGGCGCCTCGTTCAGGCCGACCCGGGCGAGGAGGTCGCGGGTGCGCCGCATCACGACCGGCCAGTCGATCACGCCGAGGCGCGAGGCCACCTCGTTGCCGAGGAAGATGTTTTCCGCGATCGACAGGAGCGGCACCAGGGCGAGCTCCTGGTGGATGATGATGATGCCGAGCGACTCGCTGTCGGGAATCCCGGAGAAAAGCCGCTCCTCGCCGTCGAACAGGATGCTGCCATCGTAGGAGCCGGCGGGGTAGACCCCGCTCAGCACCTTCATCAGGGTCGACTTCCCGGCCCCGTTCTCGCCGCAGACGGCGTGGATCTCGCCGGCGCGGACGGCGAGAGTGACGTTGTCGAGCGCCTTCACGCCCGGGAACGCCTTGGTGATGCCGCGCATCTCCAGGATCGGGGATGCTGTCGGCACCGCGCGTGGGGCCGGGGCCGCCGCCATCACTTGACCTGCTGCGCCTTGTAGTAGCCGCTGTCGACCAGCGCCTTCTGCCAGTTGTCCCTGTCGACCGCGACCGGCTTCAGGAGATAGGACGGCACCACCTTGACGCCGTTGTTGTAGGTCTTGGTGTCGTTGACCGGAACCTGCCCGCCGGACGAGATCGCGTCGACCATGTCGCTCGTGACCTTGGCGAGTTCGCGGGTGTCCTTGAACACCGTCATGCTCTGCTCACCGCGCACGATCGACTTGATCGAGGGCAGCTCGGCGTCCTGGCCGGTGATGACCGGCAAGGGCTGGTCGGACGAGCCGTAGCCGACGCCCTTCAGCGACGAGATGATGCCGATCGAGATGCCGTCATAGGGCGACAGGACCGCGTCGAGGCGCTTGTTGCCGTAGAAGGCGGAGAGCAGGTTGTCCATCCGGGCCTGGGCCGCCGCGCCGTCCCAGCGCAGGGTCGAGACCTTGTCCATCCCGAGCTGCTTGCTCGGCACGGTCAGCTTGCCGGAATCGATATAGGGCTTCAGCACCGACATCGCGCCGTCGTAGAAGAAATAGGCGTTGTTGTCGTCAGGCGAGCCGCCGAACAATTCGATATTGAACGGACCCTTGCCGTCCTTCAGGCCGAGCTTGTCGACGATGTAGCTGCCCTGGAGCACGCCGACCTGGAAATTGTCGAAGGTGGCGTAATAGTCGACGTTCTTCGAGCCGCGGATCAGGCGGTCATAGGCGATGACCTTGATGCCGCGGTCGCTCGCCTGCTGCAGCACGTCGGACAGGGTGGTGCCGTCGATCGCCGCGATCACCAGCACCTTGGCGCCGGTGGTGATCATGTTCTCGATCTGCGACAGCTGGTTCGGGATCTCGTCCTCGGCGAATTGCAGGTCGGTGGTGTAGCCCTTGTCCTTGAGCGCCTGGACCAGGCCCTGGCCGTCGGCGATCCAGCGCGCCGACGACTTCGTCGGCATCGCGATCCCGACCTTGCCCTTCTGCGGGGCTTGGCCTTTCGGCTGGGCGAGCGCGGGAGAGGCGAGCATCGCGGCGGCCACCAGGGCCCCACCGATGAGGGCGGCGAGAGACTTCATGTTTCCTCCGGGAGAACCCGCATCTTGGTCGCGCGGGGCTGATCGAGAATCGTGAAGCAAGGGCGGGGGGCGGCGCGGGCCCCCGCCCCCCCCGGTTAAACCACCCCCCCGCGGCGG
>JAEWKL010000477.1 GCA_023386115.1 Pseudomonadota bacterium | reverse complement strand
CCCTTTTCCGTTACAGTCCCGGCCCGGCCCAGCCGAACAGCCCGGCGAACACGAAGCCGATGCCGACGATCGCCACGCCCCAGACGGGCGTGCGGATCCACGGGAGGCCGAAGCCGTAGATCGGCAGGTAGAGGAGCCGCGCCCAAAAGTAGAGCTGGGCTCCCCACGCCACCGCGCCGCCCTGGCGGCCCGAGACCGCCGCCGCCAGGACCAGGGCGGCGAAGAGCGGGAAGGTCTCGAAGAAGTTGCCGGTGGCGCGCTGCAGCCGGGCCGCGGCGCCGGTGACCCCGCCCTCGCTCTCGCGGTTTCCCGCCGCCCAGGCGAGCCCGCCGCGCTGACTGAGCCCCGAGGCGGAGGCGGCGACGATGTGGGCGAAGCCGAGAGCGGCCGAGAGGGCGAGGAGGCGGATTTCTTCGGTCATCGAGGCATGGATCCTGGCGGACGGGAACAGCCGCGCTTGCCCGCCGTCACATAGCGGCGCCGCCCCGCCTCGACACGGGGGGAGCGCGTGACTAAAGACACGCGGATGCATCCGCGGGCCGCCCGCCGGTGCGCCCTGATTCCAGCCCGCCCGCCCGGCCCGCCTTCCGCAGAGACGATTCTTCCCATGAGTGGCGTCAACGAGATCCGGTCCACCTTCCTGGACTACTTCGCCAAGCACGGCCACGAAGCGGTGCCGTCCTCGTCGCTGGTGCCGCGCAACGACCCGACGTTGATGTTCACCAACGCCGGCATGGTGCAGTTCAAGAACGTCTTCACCGGCGTCGAGAAGCGGCCCTACCAGCGCGCCGTCACGGCCCAGAAATGCGTCCGCGCCGGCGGCAAGCACAACGACCTCGACAATGTCGGGTACACGGCGCGCCACCACACCTTCTTCGAGATGCTGGGCAACTTCTCGTTCGGCGACTATTTCAAGCCGCTCGCCATCGAGCTGGCCTGGAACCTCGTCACGAAGGAGTTCGGGATCTCGCCCGAGAAGCTGCTGGTCACTGTCTATGCCGATGACGACGATGCCGCCACCCTGTGGCGCAAGATCGCCGGCTTCTCCGACGATCGCATCATCCGCATCAACACCTCCGACAATTTCTGGCAGATGGGCGATACCGGCCCCTGCGGCCCCTGCTCGGAGATCTTCATCGATCAGGGTCCGGAGCTGTGGGGCGGCCCGCCCGGCAGCCCGGAGGAGGACGGCGACCGCTTCCTCGAGTTCTGGAACCTCGTGTTCATGCAGTACGAGCAGATCGAGCCGGGCAACCGGGTCGGCCTGCCGCGGCCCTCGATCGATACCGGCATGGGCCTCGAGCGCATGGCGGCGATCCTGCAGGGCGTGAAGAGCAATTACGACACCGACCTGTTCCGCAGCCTGATCGACGCCGTGGCGCATCAGGTCGGGCGGGCGCCGGTGGGCAAGCAGACGGCGTCCTACCGGGTGATCGCCGACCACCTGCGCGCCTCGTCCTTCCTCGTCGCCGACGGGGTGCTGCCGAGCAACGAGGGCCGCGGCTACGTGCTGCGCCGGATCATGCGCCGGGCCATGCGCCACGCCCAGCTCTTGGGCGCCCGCGACCCGATGATGTACCGTCTGGTCCCGACCCTGGTGCGGGAGATGGGCCAGGCCTATCCCGAACTGGTGCGGGCCGAGAGCCTGATCGCCGAGACCCTGCGCCTGGAGGAGACCCGCTTCCGCCGCACGCTGGAGCGCGGCCTGTCGATCCTCGACGCCGAGACCCGCGACCTCTCGGAAGGCCAGAGCCTGTCGGGCGAGACCGCCTTCACGCTCTACGACACCTACGGCTTCCCCCTCGACCTGACCCAGGACGCGCTGAAGTCCCGCGGCATCACGGTCGACACGGAGGGCTTCTCGGCCGCGATGGAGCGCCAGCGCGCCGCGGCCCGGGCCGCCTGGTCGGGCTCCGGCGAGGCCGCCACCGAGACCCTGTGGTACGGCTTGCGCGAGCGCACCGGCGCCACCGAGTTCCTCGGCTACGACACGGAAGAGGCCGAGGCCGTCGTCACCGCGCTCGTGCGGGGCGGCGTCGAGGTCGAGGCGGTCAAGGCCGGCGAGGAGGCCCTGCTCGTCGTCACGCAGACCCCGTTCTACGGCGAGTCCGGCGGCCAGGTCGGCGATACCGGCACGGTGACGGGCCAGGGTCTCAAGGCTCGCGTCACCGCGACCGAGAAGAAGCTCGGCGACCTCTTCGTCCACCACGTCGCGGTGGAGGAGGGCTCGCTCAGCCTCAGCCAGGCGGTCGAGCTGAAGGTCGATCATGCGCGCCGCTCGGCGATCCGCGCCAACCACTCCGCCACCCACCTGCTGCACGAGGCCCTGCGTCAGGTGCTCGGCGACCACGTCGCCCAGAAGGGCTCCCTCGTCGCGCCCGAGCGCCTGCGTTTCGACATCAGCCACCCGAAGCCGATCGAAGCCGACGAACTGGCCCAGGTCGAGGAGATCGCCAACCGGGTGCTGCTCCAGAACGAGCCGGTGGTGACGAAGCTGATGGCGGTCGACGATGCCATCGCGTCGGGCGCCCGCGCCCTGTTCGGCGAAAAGTACGGCGACGAGGTGCGGGTGGTCTCGATGGGCCGCGACAGCGCCCCCGACGGCCGGGCGAAGACCTTCTCGGTCGAGCTCTGCGGCGGTACCCATGTCGGCCGCACCGGCGATATCGGCGTGGTGACGATCCTCGCCGAGAGCGCGGTCGGCGCCGGCGTGCGCCGGATCGAGGCGATGACCGGCGACACCGCCCGCCGCCACCTCGCCGGCGAGAGCCGCCAGCTCGCCGCACTCGCGGGCCTGCTCAAGGTGCCGGTCGCCGAGGCGCCCGAGCGCCTGGCCGCCCTTCTCGACGAGCGCCGCCGGATGGAGCGCGAGCTCTCCGACGTGCGTCGCAAGCTCGCCATGGGCGGCGGCAACAGCGGGTCGGCCGATGACGGTGTGCGCGAGGTCGCGAGCGTCAAGCTGATGGCACGTGTCGTGCAAGGGGTCGAGATGCGCGACCTCAAGAGCCTGGCCGACGAGGGCAAGAAGCGGCTCGGCTCCGGGATCGTGGCGATCGTCGGTGTGGCGCCGGATGGAAAGGCCGGCCTCGTCGTCGGCGTGACCGAGGACCTGACCGGCCGGTTCGACGCCGTCGCCCTGGTGCGGGCGGGATCGGAGCGGCTCGGCGGCAAGGGCGGCGG
>JAEWKL010000394.1 GCA_023386115.1 Pseudomonadota bacterium | reverse complement strand
GGTCTCCTCGGCTCGCTGCGCCGGCTGTTCCGGGGCGCGTCCCCGGCGCTCGTCGCCGGGGCCTCGCTCCTCGCGCTCGCGGCGGCGCCCGCCCCGGTGAGGGCGCAAGCCCTCCTCAACGTCTCCTACGACCCGACTCGCGAGCTGTACCGGGCGATCGACGCGGCCTTCGCCAAGGCGTGGAAGGCCAAGACCGGCGAGACCGTGACGGTGCGCGCCTCGCATGGCGGCTCCGGCGCGCAGGCCCGCTCGGTGATCGACGGGTTGCCGGCCGACGTGGTGACGCTGGCGCTCGCCAGCGACATCGACGCCATCGCCGCCCGCTCGAAGAAGCTGCCTGCCGACTGGCAGACGCGGCTGCCGCACAACTCGACGCCCTACACCTCGACCATCGTGTTCCTGGTCCGCAAGGGCAACCCGAAGGGCGTGAAGGACTGGGACGACCTGGTGACGCCGGGGATCCAGGTGATCACTCCGAACCCGAAGACCTCGGGCGGCGCACGCTGGAACTACCTCGGCGCCTATGCCTACGCGCTCGCCAAGAACAACGGGAACGACACCAAGGCGCGCGAATTCATCACCGCCCTGTTCAAGAACGTGCCGGTGCTCGATACCGGCGCGCGCGGCGCCACCACCACCTTCGTGCAGCGGGGCCTCGGCGACGTGCTGATCGCCTGGGAGAACGAGGCGTTCCTGGCCGACGAGGAATTCGGCAAGGGCAAGTTCGACATCGTCGTGCCCTCGCTCTCGATCCTGGCCGAACCGCCGGTGGCGCTGATCGACGCCAATGTCGACCAGAAGGGCACGCGCCGCCAAGCCGAGGCCTACCTGCAATTCCTCTATACCCCGGAGGCGCAGGCCCTCATCGCCAAGAACTTCTACCGCCCGCGGGACGAATCCGCGGCGGCGAAGGAAGACCTTGCCCGCTTCCCGAAGCTGAAGCTCGTCACCATCGACGACACCTTCGGCGGCTGGGCCAAGGCCCAGAAAACCCATTTCGACGATGGCGGCGTGTTCGACGCCGTCCTGAAGTCACGGCAATGAGCGGCGCCGCGGCCCTGCCCGCGGGGCGGGCCGCCCCCCGCTTCCGCCGCCCGAGCGCGCTGCCGGGCTTCCGCCTGACCTTCGGGATCACGCTCACCTACCTGACCCTGCTGGTGCTGCTGCCGCTGGCGGTCCTGCTCCTGCGCGCCGCCAGCGTCGGCCCGGCCGGCCTGTGGGCGCTGATCACCGATGCCCGCAACCTCGCGGCGCTCAAGACCTCGTTCGGCCTGTCGCTGGCCGCCGCCGCGATCGACGCGGTGTTCGGCCTCCTGATCGCCTGGGTGCTGACCCGCTACCGGTTTCCGGGCCGGCGGATCATCGACGCGCTGGTGGATCTGCCCTTCGCGCTGCCGACGGCGGTCGCCGGCATCGCGCTCGCCAGCCTCTACGCGCCGAACGGCTGGCTCGGCGAGCCGCTGATGAATCTCGGGATCAAGGTCGCCTACACGCCGCTCGGCATCCTGGTGGCGCTCGTCTTCGTCGGCTTGCCGTTCTGCGTCCGCACGGTGCAGCCGCTGGTGGCCGAGATCGACAAGTCGAGCGAGGAGGCCGCGGCGATCCTCGGCGCCTCGCGCTTCCGCGCCCTCGTCACGGTGATCCTGCCGCCGCTGATCCCCGCGATGCTCACCGGCTACGCCCTGGCCTTCGCTCGCGCGGTCGGGGAGTACGGCTCGGTGATCTTCGTCGCCGGCAACCTTCCGTATGTTTCGGAGATCGCGCCCCTGCTGATCGTGATCAAGCTCGAAGAGTTCAACTATGCGGGCGCCACGGCGATCGCGGCCGTGATGCTGCTGATGTCGTTCGCCGCGCTCCTCGCGATCAACCTGGTGCAGGATGTCAGCCGCCGCAGGTTCGGGCATGTCTGAGACCGCTGTCCCCTCCATCCGCCCGCCGATCCGCCCCGCGTCACGCGGGCCGCATGCGGCGCTGACCGAGCCGCGCCCGGTCCGCCTCGCCCTGACCCTGGCGGCGGTCGCCTTCCTGACGCTGTTCCTGCTGATGCCGCTGGCGGTGGTGTTCGTCGAGGCGCTGGGCAAGGGTGTGGGCGCCTATCTGGCCGCCTTCGCCGAACCGGACGCGCTCGCTGCGATCCGCCTGACGCTCCTCGTCGCCGTGATCGCGGTGCCGCTCAACGTCGTGTTCGGCCTGTGCGCCTCCTGGGCCATCGCCAAGTTCGACTTCCGCGGCCGCAACCTGCTCATCACCCTGATCGACCTGCCGTTCTCGGTCTCGCCGGTGGTCGCGGGCCTGATCTACGTCCTGATCTTCGGGGCTCAGGGGCTGCTCGGGCCGTTCCTTCAGCGCCACGGCATCGAGATCATCTTCGCGGTGCCGGGTATCGTGCTCGCCACGGTGTTCGTCACCTTCCCGTTCGTGGCCCGCGAGCTGATCCCGCTGATGCAGGACCAGGGCACCACCGACGAGGAGGCCGCGTTGACCCTGGGGGCGAGCCCGTGGCGGGTCTTCCGGACCGTGACGCTGCCCAACGTGCGCTGGGCGCTGCTCTACGGCGTGCTGCTCTGCAACGCCCGGGCGATGGGTGAGTTCGGCGCCGTCTCGGTCGTGTCGGGTCGTATCCGGGGGCTCACCAACACCATGCCGCTGCACGTCGAGATCCTGTACAACGAGTACAACTACGTGGCGGCGTTCGGGATCGCCTCGCTGTTGGCGCTCCTGGCGCTCGTCACCCTGGCGGGCAAGACTTTCCTCGAATGGCGCCACGCGGATGCGCTGGCGGGACGCGGAGCCCACTGACATGACGGCAGGATTCGCTCCCAGCACCCTGTCCCTGCGCCGCGACGCGCAGGCCCGCCCGGTCGAGGCCGCGGCTCCCGAGCGTCTGCGCCATGCCGGCACGTCGGTGCGCGTCGACGGCATCGTCAAGCGCTATGGCGGGACGGCGCCGGCGGCGCTCGAAGGCGTCAGCCTGGCGATCGAGCCCGGCGAGCTGCTCGCCCTGCTCGGCCCCTCGGGCTCCGGCAAGACGACGCTCCTGCGCGTCATCGCCGGCCTCGAGATCCCCGATGGCGGACGGGTGTTCTTCGGCTCGCAGGACACCACCGATCTGCCGGTGCAGCGCCGCGGCGTCGGCTTCGTGTTCCAGCACTACGCCCTGTTCCGCCACCTGACGGTGTTCGAGAACATCGCCTACGGCTTGCGCTCGCGGCCCCGAGCCCACCGGCCGAAGGAGGACGAGATCCGGCGCCGGGTCGAGCGGCTGCTGGAGCTGGTGCAGCTGCCCGATCTCGCCAAGCGTTATCCGGGCCAGCTCTCCGGCGGCCAGCGCCAGCGCGTCGCCCTCGCCCGGGCGCTCGCCGTCGAGCCCTCGGTGCTGCTCCTCGACGAGCCGTTCGGGGCGCTCGATGCGCAGGTGCGCAAGGACCTGCGCCGCTGGCTGCGCGAGATCCACCGCGAGACCGGCCAGACCACGATCTTCGTCACCCACGACCAGGACGAGGCTTTGGAGCTCGCCGACCGGATCGCGATCCTCAACAAGGGCCGGATCGAGCAGGTCGGCGCGCCGCATGAGGTGCAGGACCACCCGGCCTCGCGCTTCGTGATGTCCTTCGTCGGCGAAACCGCGCGCCTGGCCGCCGAGGTCTCGGGCGGGGAGGTCCGGGTCGCGGGCCGCCCCGTGATCGCGGCGGAGCCCGGCTGGCCGCAGGGGGCGGTCGATCTCTGCCTGCGGCCCTGGGACCTCACGGTCGGGCAGGGACCCGGCACGCTGCCGGGGACGGTGCGGGAGTGGCGCCGCACCGGGCGGGGCACCGTGGCGGAGATCCTGCTTGATGGCGCCGAGGCCCCGGTCGAGGTGAAGGTGACGGACGTCTACGAGCCGGGCGACCGGGTGGCGCTCGCGGTGGGCGCGGCGCGGGTGTTCGCCCGAGCTTGAGGATCGACGGCGGCCGGGCTCGGACCCGGCTGCCGCCCTCGGCAACGACGTGCCCATAGGGCGGGCTCGTTCCTCGTCTGCCGCGACGCCCGTTCCGGGCCCGGAACGGCGAGGATGCCGGGACGGCCGCGCTACCGCCGCACCCGCCGGCTCCGCGCCTCCTGCGCGAAAACATCCTCCTGCGCCCGCAGCCGGTCGACGAACACCGTCGCGGCCCGGGCGATGTGCTGGCGCGAGAGCCGGTCGGCGGTGTCGCCGTCGCCCGCCACCACCGCGTCGAGGATCGCCGCGTGCTCGTCCCAGATGCGGCGCGGCATCGTCTCGTCCTTGCGCAAGACCTCGCCCATGATCCGCTGCAGGTGGTTGAAGTGCGGCGCCGCGGTCTCGACGATGATCGGGTTGTCGGCGATCTCGCCGAGGAAACGGTGGAAGGCGATGTCGGCGGCGATCAGCTCCGCGACCGAGCCGGCCTCCGCCGCGGCGCGCCCCGCCGCCACCAGGGGCGGGCCCTCCCGGCC
>JAEWKL010000267.1 GCA_023386115.1 Pseudomonadota bacterium | reverse complement strand
GTTTCGGCCGACAGCTCGGTGAGGCGCCGGGGCGCGGGGGCGGCGAGGGCGCGGAGCACGGCGCAGACCTTCTGGACGGCGTTGGGCTCGGGGCCAGCAGGTGCCGGAGGTGGGGCGTCGTCGGCGGGGTCGGGGGTCATGGCGTTACGACTCCTCCAGCACCACCGCCGGCCGGCCCGCCACCGCCTGCGCCGGATCCTGCGGCAGCCGCGCCTTGCGGGCCAGGTAGACTTGCGCCACCACCAGCACCATCGCGAGCCCGACGAAGGTCGCGCTGATCGGGCTGTCGACGAAAGTGGTGAGGTCGCCGCGCGAGAGCATCAGCGCGCGGCGAAAGTTCTCCTCCAGCCGCGGCCCGAGCACGAAGCCGAGCAGCACCGGGGCCGGGTGGAAGCCGAGCCGCATCAGCCCGTAGCCGACGACGCCGATCGCCAGGGTCTGGATCACCCCCGCCATCTCGTTGTTGGTCGAGTAGACGCCGACGCAGATGAAGAACAGGGCGCAGGGGTAAAGGTAGCGGAACGGGATCCGCAACAGCTTCACCCATACCCCGATCAGCGGCACGTTGAGGACGACGAGCAGGATGTTGCCGATCCAGAAGCTGGCGATCAGGCCCCAGAACATGTCGGGGTGCTCGGTCATCAGCTGCGGGCCCGGGGTGATGCCCTGGATGATGAGGGCGCCGAGGATGAGCGCCATCACCGCGTCGCCCGGGATGCCGAGGCTCATCGTGGGGACAAAGTCGCCCTGGACCGAGGAATGGGTCGAGGCCTCGGGGCTCGCGACACCGGCGATCGCGCCGCGCCCGAATTGTTCGGGGCTGCGGCTCACCCGCTTCTCGGCCGCGTAGGCGATGAAGGAGGCGATGGTCGGCCCGGTGCCGGGGATGAGCGAGCACAGGCTGCCGACCAGGGTGCCGCGCAGGATCGGCAGCGCCGCCTCGCGCAGGTCGGCCCGGCTCGGCCGCATGTCGCGCATCCGAACCTTCACGCCCGAGAGGTCGCCGACCTTGATGGTGTTGATGCTCTTCAAGAACTCGGCGATGCCGAAGAAGCCGAGCGCCACCGCGACTAGGTCGATGCCGTTGTAGAGCGACATCGACCCGAAGGTGAACCGGCTGGTGCCGGTGTCGAGGTCGCTGCCGACGCTGCCGAGCACGATCCCGACGAGCGTCATCGCCACGCCCTTGAGGGCCGAGCCGCGGGCGAGCGTCGCGCCGGCGAGCAACCCGAGCAGCATCAGGGTGCAGATCTCGGCCGGGCCGAACTTGAACGCGATCTGCACCAGGAACGGCGCGAACAGGATCATCTGCACGATGCCGAAGGCCGCCCCGAAGAACGCCGCCAGCATGGTGATGCCTAAAGCCGCGCCGCCCCGCCCCTGCCGGGTCATCGGGTAGCCGTCGAGGCAGGTGACGGCGTGGGACGGGTGGCAGGGCAGGTTGAGCAGGATCGAGCAGATCGCGCCGCCATACTGCGCGCCGTAATAGATGCCGGCGAGCATCAGGATCGCAGCGACCGGCGGCATGCCGAAGGTGAGGGGCAGCAGGATCGAGATCGTCGCCATGATGCCCATGCCGGGCAGGACGCCGATGAGGTTGCCGATCAGCACACCGACGAGGCTGAACAGGAAGTTGTGCGGCTGCAGCGCGATCCCGAAGCCGTGGACGAGGTTGGCGAGCGTGTTGTCCATCGGGTCACCATCCGCGCCAGAACGGCATCTGGAACTTGAGCGCCAGCGTGAACACCAGCCCCGCCACGATCGTCATCGCGAGCGCCAGCAGGAACGCGGCGCGCGGGCTGCCCTGGCGGTCGCCCAAAGCCGACACGAACACGCAGGCGAAGGTCGCGGGGCCGAGGCCGAGATGCTCGCCGAGACCGACGAACAGCAGGATCCCGAGCACGATGCAGGCCCAGCCGCGCCAGTCCGGCCGGCCGCCCTCCTCGGCCTCGTGCCCCACCTCGGGCGTCACCGCGATCAGCACCCCGACGAAGGCCAGCGCGCTGCCGACGATCATCGGGAACAATCCGGGCCCGACGCGGGTGAGGCTGCCGAGGCCGAAGCTGCGCGCCTCGAGCACGACGGCGAGGCCGAACAGCACCATCAGCCCGCCGGCGCCGTATCGCTTGGCGAGCGTCGCCGTCACGAGACCGCCTCCGGATGATAGTTGCGGAGCAGGTTGGCGAGGCTGTCGGGCACCTCGAGCTCGAAACCGAGCACGGCGGCCGAGAGCGCCTTGCCGTAATTGTCGAGGCAGAGCGAGCGCGACACGCCTCCGCCCAGCGCCCCTTCCGCCACGAAGTTGAGGACGCCGAGATGGTCGACGGCGTAGCGGGTCACCGGGCCGGTCACCATCCCGGCGTAGAACGCCTTGAAGGTCTCGGCCGTGAGCTGGTCCTTGAGGTACGGGTAGAGATCCGGCTCGTAGGCGATCACGGTGATGTTCGAGGTGTTGCCCTTGTCGCCGGAGCGGACATGGGCCACGTGCTGCAGCATCAGGCGCATGATATTCTCGGGAAATATCTCGACGAAGAAGGAGTTTTCTCTATCCCACTCGCGACCTCATCCTGAGATGCGAGTGAAACGAGCCTCGCAGCAGGGCTCCAGTGATTGCCGAGGCTTGTGGAGGCCTCCTTCGAGGTCAATCCATCTCCGATGGACTGACACCTCAGGATGAGGTGGTGGGTGGGATGGTCCGAGATCATCGGCCCGCCCTCCCCTCAGCTCTCGTACAGCGTGATCACCGGGCGCAGGGCCTCGCGCGGCACCAGCGACGACCAGACGCCGATGACCTCGCGGGTGCGGTCCTGGTGCGGCACGCGCTTGCCGGTCATGCCGACGCCGGACACCGCCATGCCGTCGACCTCGCGGCCGACCTTCAGGGCCTCCTCGCGGGTCTTCGTCCGCGCGGCGACCCGCACGGCAATCTCGTACGGCTCTGGCTGCTTCGCAGCATTCGGCCCCTTGGCGATCGCACCGCCGCCATGGATAGCGTTGAGCCCGACGAAGTCGATCCGGAACTCCTCCGCCTGCAAGCCGACGATCCGGAACCGCTCCTCCAGGATGCGCTTGGCCAGTTCCGCCCGCCGCAAGGCGCCCGGCCCGGCATAGAAGAACATGTCCTCGCCGATGAAGCCTTCCTGGCAGGCGATCGAGACCTTGAGCGTCGGCGTGCGCGGCTTGCCCGAGATGCGCGAGACCCGCACCCGGTCGGGGCCGACCTCCTCCAGCTCGGTCGTGGTGAAGTCGACCACCACGTCGGGCGTGATGTAGTTGCCTGGATCGTGCACCTCGTAGAACAGCTGCTCCTTGAGGGTGCGGACGGTCACCGCGCCGCCGGAGTTCCTCACCTTGGTGATGACGGCCGAGCCGTCGCTCTCGACCTCGGCGATCGGGAAGGCGAGGTCCCAGGGGTCGGGCACGTCCTTGAAGCCGGGATCGCAGAAATAGCCGCCGGTGGCCTGCGCGCCGCATTCGAGCACGTGGCCGATGCCGTTGCCGGGCCCGAGCCGGGAATGGTCGAGGGGATCCCAGCCGAATTCGTGCATCATCGGCGCCATGAAGATCGACGGGTCGGCGACGCGGCCGGTGACGACGATCTGCGCGCCCTCGCGCAGGGCCTGGACGATCGGCTCGGCGCCCATATAGGCCTCGGCCGAGACGATCGAGCCGGCGAGCGCCGCGCTCGGCCGCCCGTCCTCCATCAGGGTGTCGGTGAGGTCGAGGACGCGGTCGGTGATCAGGCTGCCGGAGACGGCCGCGACCTTGGTGCCCTTGGGCGCCCCGCATTCCCGCAGCCAGTGCACGATGCGCTCGGCCGCGCCCTCCGGGTTGATCCAGCCCTGGTTGCTGATGATCTTGGTGCCGCGCCGGAGGCAGCCGGGCAGCACCCGCTGCATCCGGTCGTCGAGATAGGTATCGTAGCCCGGGAAGGACGGGTCGCGGCGCTTGCGCACCTGCGCCGCCGAGATCGTCGCCTCCGCCATCGTCTCGAAGCACAAATAGTCGAGGTCGCCGTGGTCGGCGTTGCGTTGCGCCGGCTCCAGCCGGTCGCCCCACCAGGCCGAGCCCGATCCGATCCGCAGAGCCATCGTCCCCTCCGCTATTCCACCGCCACACCGGTGCGGGCGACCACGGCCGGCCAGCGGGCCACCTCGCGCCGCACGATCTCGCCGAAGGCGTCCGGGCTCATCCCGCCGGGCGTGCCCCCGAGTTCGAGGAGCCGCGTCCGCATCTCGGGCTCGGCCAGCACCGCGGCGATCCGCGATTGCAGCAGGTCGATCACCGGACGCGGCGTGCCGGCGGGCGCCAGCAGGCCGAACCAGGCCGGCACGTCGAAGCCCGGCACCCCGGCCTCGGTCATGGTCGGGACGTCGGGCAGCGTCGGTAACCGCTCGGCGGTGGTGACGGCGCGCGCCCGCAGGGTGCCGGCCCGGACATGGCCGATCGCCGAGGGCAGGTTGTCGATGCCGATCTTGATATGGCCGGCGATGAGGTCGTTCAGCATCGGCCCGCCGCCCCGATAGGGCACGTGGGCCATGTCGATCCCCGTCATCGTCTTGAGGAGTTCGCCCGACATGTGCGGCGAGCCGCCGGTCGAGGTCGAGCCGAAGGTGAGCGTGCCGGGCTTCTCCTTGGCGAGGCGGATCAGCGCGGCGAGATCGGCGATGCCGGAGGCCGGATTGACCAGGAGCACGTTCGGCGTCGAGGCGACGATCGTGACCGGGGCGAAGTCGCGGACGGGATCGTAGGGCAGGCTCTTGAACACCGCGACGTTGATGCCGTGGGTGTTCGTCGTCGCCATCACCAGCGTGTAGCCGTCGGGTGCCGCCCCCGCGACCGCCTTGGTGCCGATATTGCCCGAGGCACCCGGCCGGTTGTCGATGATGGCGTGCTGGCCGAAGCGCTTGTCGAGCCGGTCGGCGACCAGGCGGGCCAGGATGTCGGTGGTCCCGCCGGGCGGGAACGGCACGACGATGCGGATGATCCGATCCGGATAGGCCGCGCGCGCCACCCCCGGCAGGGCCAGCGACGCGAGCACACCCAGGCACAGCCGACGGTGCATGGCGCCTCTCACAAGCGTTCCCGAGACCGCCGCCCTTGTGGGCATGTTCCGTGTAGCGGAACTACTTCGGTCGATCTCGGCTCTCCCCGCCGGGGAACGACCTTGATCGTTACCCGGCATGGAACAGTGTTGACAGGCTATTCGGCGGAAGGCAACCATCTTCCGGCATTTCGACAAGAGGCCGCCGGCACGGGACACTCGCTCCCGCCGAGACGGCCCGGTCTGGGAGGATGCCCGATGCTTCGTTCCGTCATGCGGAATATCACGCGTGCCTGCCGCCCCGCGGTGCCCTCCCGATGAGCACCATTACCGGCATCGGCCTCACCCCGTTCGGGCGCCTCTCCGGCGCCTCCACCCTCGACCTGATGAGCCGCGCCGCCGCCGAGGCGTTGAGCGACGCCGGGCTGGAGCGGCGCGAGATCGACGGTCTGATCACCGGCTACTCGACCACCCACCCGCACCTGATGCTCTCGACGGTGTTCGCCGAGCATTTCGGGTTGCGCCCATCTTACGCCCACGCGATCCAGCTCGGCGGCGCCACCGGCTTCGCCCTGGTGATGCTCGCCCACCTGCTGGTCGAATCCGGCGCGGCGCGGCGGATCCTGGTGGTGGCCGGCGAGAACCGGCTGTCGGGCCAGCCCCGCGACGCGGCGATCCAGACGCTGGCACAGGTCGGCCACCCGACCTACGAGGTGCCGCTCGGACCGACCATCCCCGCCTATTACGGCCTCGTCGCCTCGCGCTATGCCCATGAATACGGCATCGCGGACAGCGCCGAGCTCGCGGTGCTGATGCGGGCGAATGCCGCCCGCACGCCGGGCGCCCACCTGACCGAGCCGATCACCGCCGCGATGGTGCGGGACTCGAAACCCATCGCCGCGCCCTTGCGCCTGCTCGATTGCTGCCCGGTCTCGGATGGCGGCGCGGCCTTCGTGATCGAGCGCGCCGATCCGGCGCGGCCGGGACCGAGGATCCGGGGCGCGGCGCAGGCCCACACCCACCAGCACGTCAGCGCCGCCCCCTCGCTGACCGCCTTCGGGGCGGGCGACAGCGCCGGCCGGGCGCTGGCGCAAGCCGGCGTCGCGCTCGCCGACATCCGCTATGCGGCGATCTACGACAGCTTCACCATCACGCTGGCGATCCTCCTCGAGGAGATCGGGCTGGCGCCGCGAGGCGCCGCCGGGCGGCTCGTCCGCGAGGGGCATTTCTCCCCCGACGGTGCGATGCCGCTCAACACCCATGGCGGCCTCCTCAGCTACGGCCATTGCGGCGTCGGCGGCGCCATGGCCCACCTCGCCGAGACCACGCGGCAGATGCGCGGGCAGGCCGGCCCGCGCCAAGTCGCGAGGCCGGCGCTCGCGCTGCTGCACGGCGACGGCGGCGTGCTGTCCTCCCATGTCAGCCTCGTCCTGGAGAACGGCCGATGAGCGCGCAGACTCCCGACTGGACGACGGGGGCCGAGGGGCTGGCGCTCGCGCGCTGCCGGGCCTGCGGCCACGTTCACTACTTCTGCCGCCCGTTCTGCCCGGAATGCGGCAGCGAGGAGGTGAGCCGGGAGCCGGCCACCGGCCGCGGCACGGTCCACGCCGTCACGGTGGTGGCGCGCGCGCCGTCCCCAAACCTCAGCGCCCACGCGCCCTACGGCATCGCGCTCGTCGATGCCGAGGAGGGCTTCCGCTTCATGGCGCACTGCCCCCCTGACGGCGTCGCGATCGGCGACGCCGTCCGTACGACGTTCCGCGCCTTCGGGCCCGGCCTCGTCCCGTTCGTCACCCCGGAGAGCCAACCATGAGCACGAGCCTCCAGGCGGCGCTCGACCCGCGATCGATCGCGGTGATCGGCGCGTCCGCGAATCCCGACAAGATCGGCGGCCGGCCGCTCCTCTACCTGTCGCAATTCGGGTTCCGCGGCGAGGTCTGGCCCGTGAATCCGCGGCGCGACGAGGTGCAGGGCCGGCGCACGGTGCCGCGCCTCTCGGCCCTGTCGCAGGCGCCCGACCTCGCGATCATCGCGGTGCCGGGCGAGGCGGCGGTGGCGGCGCTCGACGAATGCGCCGAGATCGGGGTCAAGGTCGCGATCATGATGGCCTCGGGCTTCGGAGAGACCGCGGACCCCGCGGCCCAGGCCGCCGAGCGGGCGATGGTGGCGCGCGCCCGGGCCCGGGGCCTCCGGATGATCGGCCCGAACTCGCAAGGGCTCGCCAATTTCGGCACCGGGGCGGTGCCGAGCTTCTCCAGCATGTTCCTGGAGGTCCCGCCGCTGGACGGCCCGGTCGGCATCGTCAGCCAGAGCGGGGCGATGAGCGTCGTACCCTACGGGCTGCTCCGCGGCCGCGGCATCGGGGTGCGCCACACCCACGCCACCGGCAACGACGCCGACGTGACGGTGTGCGAGCTCGCCGCCGCGGTGGCGGAAGATCCGGCCCTCAAGCTCCTGCTCCTCTACCTCGAGAGCATCCCCGACCCGCACCACCTGGCCGAGGCCGCCGCGGTCGCCCGCGCGCGCAACCTGCCGATCGTGGCGCTGAAATCCGGCCGCACCGCCGCCGGGCAGGCAGCCGCCCAGTCGCATACCGGGGCGCTCGCCAACGAGGACCGGCTGGTCGACGCCTTCCTGGCGCAGCACGGGATCTGGCGCGCCCGCGACACCACCGACCTCGTGGCGGCCGCCGAGCTGTACCTGAAGGGCTGGCGCCCGGAGGGCCGCCGGATGGTGGCGATCAGCAATTCGGGCGCGACCTGCGTGATGGCGGCGGACGCGGCCTCGCAGGCGGGGCTCGACCTCGCCCCGTTGGGCGAGGACACGCAAAGCCGCCTGCGGGCGATCCTGCCGAGCTTCGCCGCGACCCGCAATCCGGTCGACATCACGGCGGCGCTGATGACGAACTCCGCCCTGTTCAGCCAGATCCTGCCGGTGATCGCCGAGGATCCGAGCGCCGACGCCTTCCTGGTCGGGGTGCCGGTGGCGGGCCGGGCCTACGCGGTCGACGATTTCGGCCGCGACACCGCCGCCTTCGCGGCGGCGACGGGCAAGCCGGTGGTGATCGTCGCGCCCCAGGAGCTGGTGGCGGCGCCGTTCCGCTCCCGCGGACTGCCGGTCTTCTCCGGCGAGGGCGAGGCTGTCCGGGCCCTGCACCAGTTCATCGCCCACCACGAGCGCATGGCCGCGGTCGGGGACAGGCCGCCCCATCCGGCCCCGCCCCCGCCGAGCGGGGCGCCGCCCCGCCTCCTCGACGAGGCCGAGAGCCTGGCCCTCCTGGCGCGGGCCGGCGTGCCGGTGGTCCGTCACCGCCTCTGCCGCACGGCCGAGGAGGCTTTGGCCGCCGCCGAAGCGATCGGTGGTCCGGTCGCTGTCAAAGGGTGTTCGGCCGAGGTGGCGCACAAGAGCGAGCTCGGCCTCGTCCATCTCGGGGTGAGCGGGGCGGACGCGGTCCGCGCCGCCTTCGAGGCCTGTCGGGCCGGGCTGGCGAAGGCCGGCCACGCATCCACCGGCGTGATCGTCGCCGCGATGGCGCGGGGACGGCGCGAACTGGTGCTCGGCGCACATCGCGATCCGTTCTTCGGCCCCGTCGTGGTGGTGGGCGACGGCGGCAAGTACGTCGAGGCGACGCCCGACATCGCCCTGCTGCTGCCGCCGTTCACGCAGTCCGACGTGAGGCGGGCGCTTCGGACCTTGAGGATCGCGCCGCTGATCGACGGCGTGCGCGGCGAGGCGCCCTGGGCGATCGAGCCCTACCTCGCCGCTGCCATGGCCGTCGGCGCGCTGATGATGGCGGAGCCGGGCATCGCCAGCCTCGACGTCAATCCGATGCTGGTCGGCAACGAGCCCGGCGCGTGCCTGGCGCTCGACGCCGTCGTGTTCGAGGAAGGGAACGCGCGATGATCCGCCGTCGTGAACTCGTCGCCGGCCTCGCCGGCTCCCTCGCCCTCGGCGCCCGGCCCGTCCGCGCCGCCGCCTGGCCGGCCCGGCCGATCAGCGTGATCGTGCCCTACCCGCCCGGCGGCTCGACCGACATCACCGCCCGCATCACCGGCGAGCGGCTGTCGCAGGCGTTGGGCCAGCCCCTCGTCATCGACAACCGGCCGGGGGCCGGCGGCAATCTCGGCCTCGAGATCGTCGCCCGGGCACCGGCGGACGGCTACAGCTTGGGCGTCGCCACCACCGCGCACGCCATCAACATGACGCTGTTCCGCAAGCTCAACTACGACACGCGGACGAGCTTCGCGCCGGTGGCGTTGCTGACCGAGAACCCGCTGGTGCTGGTCGTACCGGCGCAATCGGCATCGCGTTCGGTCGCCGACCTGATCGCCGCCGCCAAGGCGAAGCCGGGAGCGCTGAACTACGCCTCGTCCGGCATCGGCCAGTCGACGCATCTCGCCGCTGAATTGTTCGCCTCGATGGCCAAGATCAAGCTCACCCACATCCCCTATCGCGGCAGCGCGCCGGCGATCACCGACGTCATCGCCGGACGCTGCGACCTGATGTTCGACACCACCCAGTCGGTTCTCGCCCATGTCGAGGGCGGCCGGGTGCGGGCGCTCGGCATCAGCTCGGCCGAACGGCTGCCTCTGGCGCGCGACATCCCGACCATCGCGGAGGCGGCCCTGCCCGGCTACGTCGCCATCGCGTGGAACGGCCTCGTCGCGCCGAAGGGGACGCCGCCCGAGATCGTCGCGCGGCTCAACGCCGAGACGGTCCGTGCGCTGCAGGAGCCGGCGGTGGCGGCGAAGTTCGCCGGGCTCGGCGCCACCTCCCGCCCGCTCGCCCCCGACGCCTTCGGGGCCTTCATGGCCGACGAGATCGCCAAATGGGGCGCGGTGGTGAAGCAGTCGGGGGCGACGCTGGATTGAGGCGGGCTCGCGCCGGCTCACGATGCGAATTTTGGAAGTCGCTGCGAGGTTTCGTGTCGGAACCGATAAGTTCAACCTCGACAGAGGCGACCCCCTCCTCGTCATTCCGGGGCCGCGCAGCGGAACCCGGAATCCAGAAGCTCAGGTGGTGCCAACCGAGACGGATTGCGGTCCGCCCAATTCTGGCCGTCTTGAGTGTCTGGATTCCGGGCTCCGCGTTCGCGGCCCCGGAATGCCATAGAGGGCGTTACAACTGTCGAGCTGGCCAATCAGCTCCGGTCACAAGAACCCGGTCGAGAACCACGGCACGAAGGTGAGGACCAAGAGCCCGAGGAACAGCGCGCCGAGATAGATCCAGATCCGGCGCATCCCGGATTCGGGCGCGACCCCGCCGATGATGCAGGCGGCGTAGTAGCAGAGGCCGAAGGGCGGGGCGAAGAGGCCCAGTCCCATCGCGAGGATCACGATCATGCTGTAATGCACCTCGTGGATCCCGAACTGGTGCGCGATCGGGAAGAGCAGCGGGCCGAACAGCACGATCGCCGGGATGCCTTCGAGCAGGCTGCCGAGCACGATGAAGGCGACGACCGAGATCAAGAGGAAGCCGATCCTGCCGCCCGGCACCGCCGCCATCGCCCGGGCGAGGTCGTGCGAGAAGCCCGACTGGGTCAGCGCCCAGGCCATCGCGCTCGCCGCCCCCACGATGAACAGGATCGCCCCCGACAGCGAGGCGGTCCGCGCCAGCATCGGCAGGATTTCCCTGCGCTTCAGCCCGCCGCGATAGATCACGAGGCCGAGCACCAGCGAGTAGACGATGCCGATGGTCGAGACCTCCGTCGCGGTCGCCACGCCCTCGACCACCGCGGTGCGGATCAGGAAGGGCAGCAACAGGGCCGGCAACGCGATCAGCAGGGTCTTCTTCACCACCGCGGCCGGGGCCCGCGGGATCACGACCGCGTCCTCCTCGCGCCCCGCGCGATAGCGGGCCACCGCCGCCAGCACGAGGGCGAGGACCAGGGCCGGCAGGATCCCGGCGGTGAACAGGGCGGCGATCGACACCCCCGTCGCCGAGGCGATGGCGATCAGCACGATCGAGGGCGGGATCGTCTCGCTCATCGCCCCCGAGGCGGCGAGGATCGACAGGAGCTCGCCGTCCTTCATGCCGCGCCGGCGCATCTCGGGAAACAGCACCGGCGCCACCGCCGCCATGTCGGCGGTCTTCGAGCCGGAGATGCCGGAGACGAGCAGCATCGCGCCGAGCAGCACGTAGGACATGCCGGCCCGCACGTGGCCGAGCAGCGAGGCGAGGAACGCCACCATTACCCGGGCCATCCCGGTCGCGTCGACGAGCTGGCCGAGCAGCACGAAGAGCGGGATCGCGAGCAGGATCAGGCTGCTCATCCCCTCGTCCATCCGCCCGACCACGATGGTGAGCGGCGTCGAGGTGGTGGTGAGCAGGTAGGCGGAGGTCGCGAGCGCGAACGCGAACGCGATCGGCACGCCGGCGAGGATCCCGATCCCGAGGAGCCCGACGAAGAAGACCAGGAGCGCCCAGTTGCCGATCCCGGACAGCCACGGCGCCGCGACGCTGAGGAGCGCGACGATGCCGAGGAGCAGAGCCCCGACGCCGAGGAGGTCCGTGATCCGGTGCCGGGCGAGACGTAAGGAGCAGGAGAGCAGCGCCAGCACGAAGCCGACCGGCACGGCGAGCGCCCGCACCGTGCCCGACCAGCCGAGGGCCGGCGTCTCCACGAAGGACTGGTCCTCGGTGTAATCGTAGGCCGCGTGCATCAGGAGGGCCAGGAAGGCGAAGACCGCCCCGATGGCGAGCGCCTCGCACCAGGCCCGGGCCCGGGGCGAGAGCGCGCCGACCACGAAGGTCAACCGCATGTGCTCGCCCCGCTGCACCGCCACGACGCTGCCGAGCATCGCGAGCCACAGGAACAGGATCGCGGCGAGCTCGTCGCTCCAGATGATCGAATGCCCGATCGCCCGCGAGACGATGCCGGCGAACAGGATCAGGGCCTCGGCGGCGACGAGAGCCGCCGCCGGCACCTCGACGGCGAGGCGCAAACCCCGCTCGGCGGAAGCCAGCCAGTCGTCGGCAAGGGCGGCGGGCCGGGGGTGGATGTCGGCCACCGCGCTCATGCCAGATCCCCCGTGACGGCTTCGAGCGCCTTCCAGGCCTCGGGCCCGAACTTCTCGCGCCAGTCGCGGTAGAAGCCGGCCTGGGTCAGGCCCTTGCGGAAGGCCGCCCTGTCGGCGGTCTCGAAGGTGAGGCCGCGGGCGGTGAGCTGCCCCTTGAGCGTGGCGGTCAGGCGCTGGACGTCCTCGCGCTCCTCGATCGCGGCGCGGTCGAGCTCGCGCCGGACGATCTCCTGGAGCGGGCCGGGCAGCTTCCCGAAGGCGCGCCGGTTGGCGACGATCCAGAACGGGTCCCAGATGTGGTTGGTCTCGGTGAGGTACTTCTGCACCTCGTAGAGCTTGCCGGCCTCGATCGTCACCAGCCCGTTCTCCTCGCCGTCGACCAGCCGGGTCTGCAAGGCGGTGTAGAGCTCGTTGAAGTTGATCGAGGTCGGGCTCGCCCCGAGGCTGGAGAACAGCGAGGTGAAGATCGGCGCCACCGGCACGCGGATGCGGTAGCCCTTGAGGTCGTCGGGCGTGCGGATCGGCTTGGCGTTCGAGGTGATCTGGCGAAAGCCGTTATCGGCGGCCTTGGCGGCGACGATGAGGCCGGCCTTCTCGATCTGGGCGCGGACATATTCGCCGATCGGCCCGTCGACCCCGCGCCAGACGTGGTCGTAGTCGGGGAAGGCGAAGCCCACATTGGTGATCGCCGCGCCCGAGGCCACGGTCGAGATCACCGAGCCGGCGATGTTGAGGAACTCGATGCCGCCGCTGCGCACCTGGGTGATCAGGTCGGTGTCGGAGCCGAGCTGGCTCGCCGGGAAGAACTTCAGCTCCATCCGCCCGCCGGAGGCCTCGCGGATGCGCTGGCAGGCCTGGTCGAGCCGGGCATTGATCGGCTGGGTCAGGGACTGGCCGGTGGCCAGCTTGTAGCTGAACTCGGCCGCCCGCGCCGGCTGCGTGCGGATGGCAACGAGCGGAAAGGCGGCGGCGCCGGCCAGGAACAGGCGGCGCGACGGTCCGGAATGCGGCGTGGACGTCATGGGTTTCCTCCGGCGCGCCGTCATCCGCGGGGCCCGCGGTGCGGCATCGTTTGGGTCGAGACGTTAGGAGGCGCACGGCTCGGGCGCGCGGCGTTCCGCGCCCGTCTTCCTCCCCGTCGCGTCCCTTGATCCGGGACGTCTCGTCTCGCTTGGCCGCCGAGAGTAGGAACGACGTCGATGTAGGACAATCCAGATTATTTGCGGTTTCGTGTAGCGAGGCTAAAGTGTCTGGATGTCGGTCCCGCTCCGCGCCATCACGGTCTTCCACGCCGTCGCCCGCTCCGGCAGCATCTCCCGGGCGGCCGAGGATCTCGGCGTCACGCCCTCGGCGGTGAGCCAGCAGGTCCAGTCCCTCGAACTGGCGCTCGGCACGGCGCTGATCGGCAAGGCCGGCCGCGCCATCGTGCTGACCGAGGCCGGCGAGCGCTACTTCGAGATGATCGGGGCCGAGATCGACCGGATCATGGAGGCGACGGAACGCATCCAGGGCTTCCGCTCGGTGACGACGCTGACCGTGCGGGCGACCCCGAGCCTGTCGACGAAGTGGCTGCTGCCGCGGCTCTCCAGCTTCATCACCGCCCATCCCGACATCGAACTGCGGCTCGACGGCACCAACGAGCCGACGGCGTTCCAGAAGGAGAACGTCGACATCGAGATCCGCCACGGCACCGGCGGCTGGCCCGGCCTGTTCGCCGAAGGGCTGGTGGAGGAGAGCTTCCGGCCGGTCTGCGCACCCACGCTCGCCGCGCCGGGCAGCCTCGCGGCGGAGGATCTGCCCCGCCACCTGCTGATCCACTCGGTGAAGTCGCAGGTGCAATGGCCGCACTGGTTCAGCCGCGCCGGGATCGGGCCGGCCCCGCGCTGGCGCCGGCTCCTGTTCGACCGCACCCACATGGCGATCGACGCCGCCGCCGGCGGGCTCGGCATCGCGCTCGAGAGCGACCTGATGCTGTGGGGCGACCTGCAGGCCGGGCGCCTGGCCTGCCCGCTCGCCTCGGCCCCGCGGATCACCCTGGTCACCCAGTGGGTGACATGCCCGCCCGACCACCTGCGCCACCGCAAGGTCCGTGCCTTCCTCGACTGGCTCCGCGGCGAGCGCGACGCATGGGCGATCGAGCGCGATGCCGCGAGCGTTTAAGCTGCGCTTCACGATCGGCTCGGAAATCTGGATTGTCCTTCACGGAACCCGCTTCTAGCGTTCCGGCCGTCAGATCCCGCCGAGCCGCTCGCATGCGCCGCCGGGACCGCGCCGAGACCGGCCCCGCTTTTCCTGCGAGGACAGGCGGCGAGAGACCGGTCGGCCCAAGAAGAGACCCGCTGGAGGAAACCGATGAACCTCTCCACCCTGCTCCTTGCCCGCGCATCCGCCGGCCGCCCGGTCCGCGTCGGCCTGATCGGCGCCGGCAAGTTCGGCTCGATGGTGCTGGCCCAGGCCCAGCGCATCGAGGGGCTGCACGTCGTCGCCGTCGCCGACCTCGATGCCGGCCGCGCCCGCGCCTCCCTCGCCCGCGTCGACTGGCCTGAGGAGCGCTATGCCGCGACCTCGATGGGCGACGCGGTCAAGAGTGGCCGCACCTTCATCACCGAGGATGCCGGGGCGCTCAGTGCCTGCGACGAGATCGAGTGCATCATCGAGGCGACCGGCCACCCGATCGCCGGCATCCGCCACGCCATCCAGGCGATCGACGCCCGCAAGCACGTCGTGATGGTCAATGTCGAAGCCGACGTGCTGTGCGGCCCTCTCCTCGCCGAGCGGGCGCGCCGCCAGGGCGTCGTCTACTCGATGGCCTATGGCGACCAGCCGGCGATCATCTGCGAACTCGTCGACTGGGCCCGCTCCTGCGGCTTCGAGCTGACCTCGGCCGGCAAGGGCATGAACTTCGAGCCGCGCTACCGCTACTCCACCCCCGACACCGTCTGGGGCTTCTTCGGCTGGACCGAGGAGGAGGTGAAGAAGGGCGACTTCAACCCGAAGATGTACAACTCGTTCACCGACGGCACCAAGGCGGCGATCGAGATGGCGGCGGTGGCCAACGGCACCGGGCTCGACTGCCCCGATGACGGCCTCGCCTTCCCGCCGACGGGCCTGCACGACCTCGCCCGGGTGTTCCGCCCGGTGAGCGACGGCGGGCGGCTGCCGCGCTCGGGCCTCGTCGACATCGCAGCGAGCCAGGAGCCGGACGGGCGCGAGGTGTTCAACAACATCCGCTACGGCGTGTTCGTCACCTTCAAGGCGACGAGCGAGTACACCAGGGCCTGCTTCAAGCAGTACGGCCTGCTCACCGATCCGTCGGGCTGGTACGGCTCGATGTGGCGGCCCTTCCACATGATCGGGCTCGAGACCAGCGTCAGCGTGCTGTCGGCGGTGTTGCGCAATGAGCCGACCGGCTGCTCGAAGGAATTCCGCGGCGACGCCGTCGCCACCGCCAAGCGCGACCTGAAAGCCGGCGAGATGCTCGACGGCGAGGGCGGCTACGCGGTGTGGGCGAACGCCATTCCGGCCTCGAAGAGCCTGGCGCTCGGCGCCCTGCCGATCGGGCTCGCCCACAACGTCAAGCTCAAGCGCCCGGTCGCCCGCGACACGATCGTGAGCGTCGACGACGTCGAGCTCACCAGCGACCTCGACGTGGTGGCCCTGCGCCGCCAGATGGAGGACACGACCCGGCAGGCGGCGCCATCGAAGGCGGCCTGACTTCGGACGATCGGCGGCGCCGGATCGTCCGGCGCCGCCCGTGCTCCATCCCGGCGGCCCTCGCCCTGCGGTCCTCCTCGCGGCCTTCACGGTCCGCGCCGTCGCTCCGGGTGCGGCAACGCTCTTTCCCCTCGGGCCCGGACGCGCCTATCTGTTGCCTCGCAACACCGGAGAGCGCCCCATGAGCGATCGAGCCGATTACGTGCCGCCGAAGGTCTGGACCTGGGACAAGGAGAGCGGCGGCCGCTTCGCCAGCATCAATCGTCCGATCGCAGGAGCGACGCACGAGAAGCCGTTGCCCGTCGGCCGGCATCCGCTCCAGCTCTACTCGCTCGGCACGCCGAACGGGCAGAAGGTCACGATCCTGCTGGAGGAGCTGCTCGCGCTCGGCCATACGGGCGCCGAATACGACGCCTGGCTCATCCGCATCGGCGACGGCGACCAGTTCGGGTCCGGCTTCGTCGAGGCCAACCCGAACTCGAAGATCCCCGCCCTCGTCGACCGCAGCGGCGCCGACCCGATCCGGGTCTTCGAATCGGGCGCCATCCTGACCTACCTGGCGGAAAAATTCAGCGCCTTCCTGCCGACCGATCCGGCCGCGCGGGCCGAGACGCTGTCCTGGCTGTTCTGGCAGATGGGCTCGGCGCCGTTCCTCGGCGGCGGCTTCGGCCACTTCTACGCCTACGCCCCGACGAAGTTCGAATACCCGATCAACCGCTACGCCATGGAGTCGAAGCGCCAGCTCGACGTGCTCGACCGGCGGCTGGCCGAGCACGAATTCGTGGCGGGCGACACCTACACGATCGCCGACATGGCGATCTGGCCCTGGTACGGCGGCCTGGTGAAGGGCTGGCTCTACGACGCCGCCGAGTTCCTGGATGTCCAGAGCTACCGGAACGTCCTGCGCTGGGCCGACCAGCTCCTCGCGCGGCCGGCGGTGCAGCGTGGGCGCAAGGTCAACCGCCTCACCGGCGATCCGGCCGACCAGCTCCACGAGCGCCACGACGCGAGCGACTTCGACACGAAGACGCAGGACAAGCTCGCCGGCGCGTCGGCGTGACGCGTCTCGCCTGATCGGTTCGACGACAGGTCGGGCGCGAGGCCGGGCTTGCCACCGGAGCCGTGGCGCAAGCCCGCGTCGCGCCGATGAGGCGGCGGGAACGCCGCGTCGCCCGAGGCGATCGCGGCCCGCTCGTCCAGGGCTGCCGCGAGGTCTTCCGTTGCCGACCGCTGCAAGGCTGTCCGGGGACCATCCTGCGGCCGCTTCGTCCGGGACACCCTCTCGCGGCCGCACGCGGCGACCGGGCCGCGGC
>JAEWKL010000737.1 GCA_023386115.1 Pseudomonadota bacterium | reverse complement strand
GGCCACCTGTACGAAGACAGGCAGGAGGATCGCGGCGACGCTCACCTTACGACCTCGAGGTCGGGTAGTTCGGGCTCTCCCGGGTGATCGTCACGTCGTGGACGTGGCTCTCGCGCAGGCCCGCATTGGTGATGCGGATGAACTGTGCCCTCTCCTGCATCTCCGGGATCGACGGGGCGCCGACATAGCCCATGGCGGCGCGCAGGCCCCCGGCGAGCTGGTGCAGCACCGCCGCCACCGGGCCCTTGTAGGGGACCTGGCCCTCGATGCCCTCCGGCACGAGCTTATGGGTGTCGCTGACCTCGGCCTGGAAGTAGCGGTCGGCCGAGCCGCGCGCCATGGCGCCGACCGAGCCCATGCCGCGGTAGCTCTTGTACGAGCGGCCCTGGTACAGGAACACCTCGCCCGGAGCCTCGTCGGTGCCGGCCAAGAGCGAGCCCAGCATCGCCACCGAGGCGCCGGCGGCGATCGCCTTGGCGAGGTCGCCCGAATACTTGATGCCGCCATCGGCGATCACCGGCACGTCGGCCTCGTTGCCGGCCTCGACCGCCTCCATGATGGCGGTGAGCTGGGGCACGCCGACGCCGGCGACGATGCGGGTGGTGCAGATCGAGCCCGGGCCGATGCCGACCTTGATGGCGTCGGCGCCGGCATCGATCAGCGCCTTCGCACCCTCGCGGGTCGCGACGTTGCCGGCGATGACCTGCACGGCGTTCGACAGGGTCTTCACCCGGCGCACGCTCTCCAGCACCTTGGCGGAGTGGCCGTGGGCGGTGTCGACCACGATCACGTCGCAGCCGGCATCGATCAGGCGCTCGGCCCGCTCGAACCCGCCGTCACCGGTCGTGGTGGCGGCGGCGACCCGCAGGCGGCCCTGCTCGTCCTTGATGGCGTTCGGGTAGGCGACCTGCTTCTCGATGTCCTTGACGGTGATCAGGCCGATGCAGCGATAGTGGTCGTCGACGACGAGCAGCTTCTCGATGCGGAACTGGTGCAGCAGGCGCTTGGCCTCGTCCTGGGTCACGCCCTCGCGCACGGTGATCAGCCGGTCGCGGGTCATCAGCTCGGAGACCGGCTGGCTCTGGTCGGTGGCGAAGCGCGTGTCGCGGTTGGTCAGGATGCCGACGAGCTTGCCGCGCGAGCCGTTGGGGCCGCGCTCGACCACCGGAATCCCCGAGATGCCGTGCTGGCGCATCACCCCGTAGGCGTCGGCCAGGGTCTCGTCCGGGTGGATGGTGATCGGGTTGAGCACCATGCCGGACTCGTACTTCTTGACGAGGCGGACCTGCTCGGCCTGCTCCGGCGGCTCGAGGTTGCGGTGGATCACCCCGAGGCCGCCGTTCTGCGCCATCGCGATGGCCATCCGGGCCTCGGTCACCGTGTCCATCGCCGAGGCGATGATCGGCATGTTGAGCTTGATCGTGCGGGTGAGGCGGGTGCCGAGATTCACCTCCGCCGGCATCACCGAGGATGCGGCGGGGCGGAGCAGGACATCGTCGAAGGTCAGGCCCTCGATGATCGTATCCGTGCTGATGCGGGCCATGAACCAACTCCTCGTGCGTGCGGCTCCTTGGGGAAACCGCCAAATCGGGGTCGCGCCGGGCGATTTGCCCGGCAAACGCCTGTTATTGAGTTGGCACCGGCCGATAGCACGCGTCTGTGACGGGCGCAAAGCGCTATTGCCGCAGCGCAGCGATGCGTCCCATGAGTCTTGCAAAGAGTCTTGCAAAGACTCTCGTCGCGAACGCGCCGGGCTCAGGCCGGAGTGAGGACGAACTCGGACCAGTCCGGCTCCCGCAGCGCGCGCCGATAGGCGACGACCGTGCCGGGCCAGAGCGCGATGTTGCGCCCGGTCGCATCCTGGTACCAGCTGGCGCATCCCCCCTGCTGCCAGATGCTGCCGGACAGGCGCGTTTCGAGCTCGGCGAGGTAGCGCGCCTGCGCCTCGGGCGTCGGCTCGATGGCGGCAAGGTTGCGCTCCCGCATCTCGGCCAGGCAGGCGAGCACGTACTCGACCTGCGCCTCGATCATCAGCACCACGGAATTGTGGCCCAGCCCCGTATTGGGGCCGAGCAGCATGAAGAAGTTGGGAAATCCCGCAACCGCCACGCCACGATGCGCCCCCACCCGCTCGCTCCAGGCCCGGGCCAGGATCAGCCCGTCGCGGCCGACCACGGGCACCCGGGCGAGCGAGGCGGTGACGTCGAAGCCCGTCGCCAGCACCAGGACATCGAGGGGGTGGTGACGGCCGTCGGCCATGGTCACGCCGTCCGGGGTGACCATGCCGATCGGGCCGGTCTCGACCGTCACGTTCGGCCGGGTCAGGGCCGGGTAGTAATCGTCGGAGATCAGCACCCGCTTGCAGCCGAGCCGGTAGGGCGGGGCCAGCTTTGCCCGCAAGGCGGGGTCGGGGACCTGGCTGCGCAGGTGGCGGCGGCTCATCGCCTCGGCAAGGCGGGTGAGGCCCGAGACGCGGGTGAAGCCGAACGCCGCCTGGGCCTCCCGCAGCCAGAACTGGACGCCGCGCAAGGCCCGCCGGGCAAGGGGAAGGCGGCGGAACAGCGCCCGCAGCCGCGGGCCGATCGGCCGGTCGTTGCGCGGGACGACCCAGGGCGGCGTGCGCTGGAACAGCACCAGCCGCTCCACCTCCGGGGCGATGGCCGGCACGACCTGGATCGCGCTCGCCCCGGTCCCGATCACCCCGACGCGCTTGGCCCGCAGCGACACGCCGTGATCCCAGGCCGAGGTGTGGAAGAGCGGGCCTAAGAAGGTGTGCAGGCCCGCGATGGCCGGGATCGCCGGGTGGTGCAGCGCCCCCATGCCGGAGACCAGCACCTGGGACTCGAGTGGGCCGCGATCGGTCTCGACCCGCCACAGCGACCGCGCCCCATCCCAGACCGCGCCGGTGACGGCGGTGGAGAGGGCGATGTGCGGGGCCAGGCCGAACCGCTCGACCAGCTCGCGCAGATAGGCGGCGATCTCGGGCTGGCCCGCATAGGTGCGGGTCCAGTCGGGCTTCGGGGCGAAGGACAGGGCATAGAGATGGGCCGGGATGTCGCAGGCGGCGCCCGGATAGGTGTTCTCGTGCCAGGTGCCGCCGACCGCATCCGCCTTCTCGACGACGAGCAGGTCGTCGAGGCCGGATTGCCGGCAGCGGACCGCCATGGCGAGGCCGGAGAAGCCGGCCCCGATCACCAGCACGGCGAGCGGCTTGTCCGGCCAGGGCGCGGCCGGCGTCTCCGTCACCGAACCGCCTCCGGCGTTCTGGCATGGGCCTTCAGGAAGGCGGCTGCCTCGGAGAGGGAGCGGCGCGCTTCCGGCAGGAACGATTGCGCGAGCTGCCAGGCATGCGGCACCACCGGCCAGATCGTCACGGTGGCGGAGACGCCCGCCGCACGGGCCTTTTCGGCGAACCGCACCGAATCGTCGCGCAGGACCTCCCGGGCCCCGACATGGAACAGCAGCGGCGGCAGCCCGGCGAGGTCGCCGTAGAGGGGCGAGGCGAGCGGGTCGGCGGGATCGTGCCCGGCGAGATAGGCCTCGACCAGGTTCTGCAGCTTCGCCGGATCGAACATCGCGTCGCGGCGGGCATTCGCGGACATCGAGGTCCCCTCCCCTCGCATGTCGGTCGAGGGCGAGAACAGAACCGCGGCGGTGGGCAGCGGCAGGCCGTCCCGGCGCGCCCGCAGCAACAGCGCGAGGGCGAGGTTGCCGCCGGCCGAATCCCCGGCGATTCCGGCGGGCCCCGCCGACGCGAAGGCGGACCAGGCAGCCGCCGCGTCGTCGATCGCCGCCGGGAACGGATGCTCGGGGGCGAGGCGGTAATCCGGGCTGAACACCCGGAAGCCCCGCATCGCGAAGGCGCCGGTGAGCGGCCGGTGGGTGCGAGGCGAGCAGCCGATGAACCCGCCGCCATGCAGGTAGAACAGGCGCGGCGCATCCGGCGCCAGCCCCGGACGCTCGGCCCATTCCCCGGGAATGCCGCCGATCTCGGCCGGACGGAAGGTGATGCCGGGCGGCTCGGGGAAGCTCGCCTGGTCGAAGATCCGCCGGACTGCCGCGACGTCGCCGGCGGCGCGGGCGAGCTTCGGCTTCACCTGCCAGCGGATGATCCAGTCGAAGACGTGGGCGCGCAGGCTCGGCATGCTCTACTCCATGGCGCGGGCGATCAGCGACCAGTAGCGCACCGGCATCAGGCGCTGGATCAGCGCCACCTGGGCGGCGTCACGGCCGACGATGATGCGGGGCTCCCGCCGGGCGATGCCGCGCAAGATGCGCTCGGCCGCCGCCTCGGGCGACAGACGCAGGTGGCGCTCCACGGCAGCCTTGCCGCTCGCGACCTCGGCCGGGTCGAGGCGCGGGCCGACGCGGGCGTTGCGGGCGATGGCGGTGGCGACGCCGCCGGGATGCACCACGCTGACCCCGAGGGTGGTGCCGGCATATTCGTGCCGCAGAGCCTCGGAGAAGCCGCGCACCGCGAACTTGCTCGCCGCATAGGCCGCCTGGCCCGGCGGGGCGATGATCCCGTAGAGGCTCGACAGGTTGACGATCTGCGCCGCCGGCCGGCTCTCCAGCATAGCTAAGAACGCGTGGGTCATCCGCACCACGGCGCGGAAATTGACGTCCATCAGCCAGTCGACATCGCTGAGCTCGACGTCGGCGAAGCGGCCGGCGAGCGCCACGCCCGCATTGTTGATGAGGAGATCGAGCGGCCCGTGGCGGGCGGAAACGGCGTCCGGCAGGGCGGCGACGCGCTCGGCATCCGTGACGTCGAAAGCGTGCGTGCTGACGTCGCGCCCGAGCGCCCGCACGGCGGCCTCGCTGCGGGCGAGACCGTCAGGATCGCGGTCGACGAGGACGAGGCGGGCGCCCGTCCGGGCGAGGCCCAGGGCGAGGGCCGCGCCGATGCCGCTGCCGGCTCCGGTGACCAGGGCCAGCCTGTCGTGCAGTGGAAAAGCGTCCGCCAACAGCCTGCTCCGTCCGGCCCGTCAGCGATTGAATCGCCCGGGCGGGCCGTGAGCGCAAGGGCTTGGGGACATCAGGCCGCCCGGTGGACGGCCTTCGGCAGTTCGACATCGATCTCCAGGGTCGAGACGGCGTCGCCCCGCTCCATGGTGATCTTCACCTTCTCCTGGTCGATGGCGACGTGCTTGGCGATCACCGCCAGGATCTCCTCGCGCAGCACCGCCACCAGGTCCGAGCGGCCGAACGCGGTGCGTTCATGCGCCAGCAGGATCTGCAGGCGC